>CALWVQ010000020.1 GCA_944385025.1 uncultured Eubacterium sp. | reverse complement strand
CAGAATTTTATTTAAAATTTGTTGATACCACTTTTTCAACCAACTCATCACTGGGGAAGTCGGTATATATCATTCCGTAATAATAATTATTGTTAAGAGGGTAGTTCATAAATCTTGGATTGATATGCTTTGAATTATTGTACGGTCCTTTCAGCCCGCCTGCTGTTGAGAGGTAGTTTATTATAAAACTACCGTTAAATTCACCCATTGAGTCAAGAAAAGGCTTTATACACTCTTCCCATCGAGGTTTGGGTTTGTACTTATATCTGTCCTGCACGATAAACACCATACCGTCTGAAGAGTGGGTATTAAGTTTAAGGGGAGCGGGCAGAATTTCGTTTTGCTCCTGCCACCGTGAAAAATCAATTCCTGCCGAAAGAGGATATGACTTATCCTTGCTTTTTGCACATCTGCGAACGAGAATGATTTTTCCTCTGACTTCTGACATATTAGGCTGTCTGTTTTCCAAATACCACATATCAGCATTTTTTTCAATATATGTGTGATAAAGATTGTCAAAGGACTGCTCCTGATATTTGCAGCTGTCGTTTTTAAACTGAAAAACAATTGTTTCCGTGGGATTTTCCTTTAGAAATCTGTAACAGTGACTGAGCACATCCTCCATATCCATCTGCTTTGAAAAATGGTTGGGAGTATTAAATGCTTTCGCAATACCGTGAACCATTTTAAGTCTGTTTTCTTTAGGCTCAACGCGAATGTCAAGACATCTTATGCCCATTTCAAGCTGTTGGTATATATTTTTATCTTGGCATTTTGAGAAGTGAGAAAACTGAACAAAACGGGTTACACAATCGTGAGTTCCTACAAGATTTAATGTAAAAACCGGCGTGTTTTCGCTGACGTTTGCCATCCATTTTTTTAAATTCATACTTATCACCAAAAACAATATAACATTTTTGTGAAATAATATCAATTGTAAAACGGCACCAACTATCTTATAATTTAATATAAGGAGTGTTATTATGATTTTATTTCAAAAAAAGTCAGTTCTTTCGGTAAAGGACGACAAAACAAACATTATACATAAATTCAGCGTGCCTGAAAATATCGGCGCACTTAAAATAAAGTATGAGTATTCACCTAAAGAAGTTGCCGACAGAGAGCTTGCAGTAAATCTTATAAAAGATTGTTTTAAAAAATATGACGAGCATATCGTTGGCAGGCCGTCCGACTATCTTCCCGTAAAAAATCTTTTGACTCTGTCACTTGATGATAAAAAGACTTACAGGGGCGCTTCCCACCGCCAAAGCAATAATCAGGAAATTCTGATCAGTGCTGATAATGCTACTGCAGGATATGAAAAGGGAGATATAACGCCGGGTCAGTGGACGGCGGTTATCAGCGTACACAGCATAAGCTGTGACGTGGAGTATAAGCTTCAGGTGGAAGGGGAGGAAATACAATGAGTTATTTGCCTTGCGAGCTTCATTGCCATTCCGTACATTCAGACGGAGCGTTTCAGGTTAAGGACCTTTTAAATACAGCAAAAGATGACCATCTTGCGCTGATTGCGTTGACCGACCATAATACTATGTCGGGTCACAGCGAGCTTGACGACAGTATACTGCCATCCATAAAAGGAATTGAGTGGACGACGTTTTACGGTCATATGCTGGTGCTTGGAGCAAAGGAATTTGTGGACTGGCGGGACGCAGTACCCAACAATATTGACGAAAAAATAAAACAGGTTAAAGCTGTTGGCGGTCTTGTAGGAATTGCCCACCCGTTTCAAATCGGCGCTCCTGTCTGCACCGGCGGACGCTGGGAGTTTAACGTAAAAAACTGGGGCAATGTGGATTATATGGAGATATGGCACGAGGATTTCAACCGTATCTCTATGGAAAATACCAAGGCAGTGGATTTGTGGAGCAGTCTGCTTGACAAGGGTCATAAAATCGCCATAACCTACGGACGTGACTGGCACAGGATAGAAACAAGCGGACACTACGGCTGCACATATGTGGATATTGACGGCGAAGTTAACCAGCAAAATGCTATTAGGGCAATAAGAATGGGAAAAACCGTTGCCTCCACAGGTGCAAAATTCTTTTTCAGACTTCACAGAAACGGAAACACCTACGCAATTGGAGAAACTGTTAAAAAAGGAACTTACACTTTCAGCTTTTTTACAGACGTTCACTCACGTGAGAAAAATTCAGGAGCTGAAGAGGTTGAATACAAAACGATTAAGGTACTCACAAACGGACAAAAAGTTGTGCTTGAAACAAGGTATGACGAACGCCACGTAAGGCTGAAATTTGAAAAAAACAGTTGGTACAGGGCAGAGTTATGGGGTACTGTTGACGGAAAAAGTTATCCTCTCGCAATCACGTCGCCTGTTTACTGTGAATAGATTTAACATAGATTTAACATAAATCGTATATCAATTTAACTCGGTACTTTTATTATACATATTGACGAAATTTGTAAAGCAAAGAATTTTAAATATGCAGCGGGAGCAGAAATATGAGTATTTTTGACGTATTAAATCTTATCGGAGGTCTTGCTGTTTTCCTTTTCGGAATGAGCGTTATGGGAGACAATCTCGAAAAACTCGGCGGCGGCAAGCTGGAGAGCATTCTTGAGAAAATGACTAATAACCGAATTAAAGGTGTTTTGCTCGGTTTAGCCGTAACTGCAGTAGTTCAGTCATCAAGTGCCGTTACTGTTATGGCGGTTGGTTTTGTAAACAGCGGCATTATGGCTTTGCGTCAGGTTATAGGTATTATTATGGGTGCCAATATCGGTACCACCGTAACTGCTTGGCTTCTTTCCCTTACAGGAATTGAAAGCTCAAACGTATTCCTGCAAATTCTTAAACCGACCTCATTTTCACCTGTTCTTGCCATTATCGGCGTAGGACTTCTTATGTTTGCAAAGACAGATAAGAAAAAGAGCGTAGGCAATATTCTTTTGGGATTTGCCGTTCTTATGTTCGGAATGGAAGCTATGAGCTCTGCTGTTGAACCACTTAAGGACGTTCCTGAATTTACCAGCCTGCTTACCAAGTTTACAAATCCTATTTTGGGTGTTTTGGCAGGTCTTGTTCTCACTGCAATTATTCAAAGCTCATCTGCATCTGTGGGTATTTTGCAGGCGCTTTCAAGCACAGGCACCATCAGCATTGCTATGGCGTTCCCTGTAATTTTAGGTCAAAATATCGGTACTTGTGCAACTGTTTTGATTTCTTCCATCGGTGCCAGCAAAAACGCAAAGCGCGCGGCATACTCCCACTTATTCTTCAACATAATAGGCGTTATTTTAGCGATGATTCTGTTTTACGGTGCAAATGCAATTTTCGGGCTTCCTTTTATTGAGGAAAAGGCAGGGCCTGCTACCATTGCAGTTATGCACTCTGCATTTAACATTTTTGCTACTATCGTGCTGTTCCCATTTGGTAAACAGCTTGAAAAGCTTATGTATGTTCTCATTAGAGAAGACGATGATGAGAAAAAGCTCAAGGAGCAGAAGCAAAAGGGTGCTGTTGTGGAGGAACGTTTTCTTCTTTCTCCGGCATATGCTTTGGACAAGGTTAAGGAACAGTGCAGCGAAATGGCACAGCTTGCCAAGGACAATATTGAACTGAGCCTTAATTTTCTAAAAGTTTACAGCAAAGCAAAGGACGATAAAATCAAGGAAAATGAAAAGCTTTTAGACAAATATGAGGATGAATTGGAAACATACCTCGTTAAGATCAGTACCTATGATTTGGGTATTGACGATTCAATGAAACTCAGTAAACTTTCTCACGCCATAGGTAATTTTGAACGTATGGGCGACTACGGCGTTAATATTTTGAAAACAAAGCGCAAAATGCATGTGGAGAAGATACATTTTTCAGATGAGGCAAACCGTGAACTTGATGTAATGGCAAGGGCGGTTAAAGAAATAATCGAAAACTCTACCACAGCATTTATCAATGACGATGTTGATATGGCACGTACAATCGAACCGCTTGAGCAGGTAATTGATAATCTTAAAGCAGAGCTCAGAGCAAGACACGCAAAAAGAATGGAGAGCGGCGAATGCTCTGTTGAAAACGGAATACTGTTTTTTGATATTATCAATTCTTTTGAAAGAATTGCCGACCACTGTTCAAACCTGGCTGTATGTATTATTGAGCTTTCACAGGGCAGTTTCCAGACTCACAGCTATCTCAAGGGCGTCAAGAAAGCCGAAAATACTTCGTTTATGGAGAGCTTTGAAAACTATCTTACAAAGTATAAAATCAGATAAGGATTATTGTGATGGAAGAAAAACAGACTATTTATATTGTTGAGGACGACAGCTCCATACGAGAGCTTGAAATGTATGCCCTTAAAAACGCTAATTTTGAGGTGGAAGGTTTCGAGGACGGAGACGGATTTTTTAATGCTATATCAAAATCCGTTCCAAGTCTGGTTATACTTGACATAATGCTTCCCAAAGATGACGGACTGACTATTCTTAACGAGATAAGAAGTTCTGCACAGTACGGCGAAATTCCCGTAGTGCTGGTAACGGCAAAGACGGGGGAAATTGACGCCGTAAAGGGTCTTGATATGGGCGCCGACGATTATATTGCAAAGCCTTTCGGCGTAATGGAGCTTGTTTCAAGAGTTAAGGCTGTTTTAAGAAGAACACAGAAAAAGGTTAAAACAGTTTTGACATACAAGGAAATTGAACTTGACGAGAGCAAGCACACTGTTTTCGTTGATGATAAGGAGATTGATCTTACATACAAAGAGTATGAGATTTTAAAGCACCTTATCAGAAACAAAGGTATAGTTTTAAGCCGCGACAGGCTTATGGATATTGTGTGGGGATACGATTTTGAACAGGGTAACAGAACGGTTGACGTCCATATTCAGTCTCTGCGCAAAA
This sequence comes from uncultured Eubacterium sp., assembly GCA_944385025.1. Classification (GTDB taxonomy): domain Bacteria; phylum Bacillota; class Clostridia; order Oscillospirales; family Acutalibacteraceae; genus Eubacterium_R. The sequence goes on along the minus strand of CALWVQ010000020.1, from coordinate 2,223 downwards.
AGCTTGGCTCTGCAGGTGAATATATTAAAACGATAAGGAATGTTGGTTATAAGGTTGGAGATTAAATGACAAAACGCACCTTTACCATAATAATGATTTTCGGAGTTTTTATCATTGGCATAACAACGTCAATGATAAGCTCTATGTTTTACGGATATTTTGAAAACCAAATACACGAAGAGCTTAAATCAATATGTTCTGTTGTGGAAACACAGCTTGATGACAGTGATGATTTAAGCTTTATTAATTCTGCGGGCTTTTCTGACACAAGAATCACTATTATTGATTCAAAAGGAACAGTTATCGCCGACAGTGAAAGGGATTTCGATCAGCTTGAAAACCACTCAAATCGTGAAGAATTTTTAAAAGCAACCCAAAAAGGAGAGGCATTTTCAAAAAGGCGCTCGGAAACGTTGGGAGAAAATTACTACTATTATGCAAAACTGCTGGATGACGGAAGCGTTTTGCGTGTTTCTACACAGGCTAAAACCGTCTGGAGCATTTTGGGAGAAATCGGTCCCATGATGGCGGTGATAATAGTTGTGATGATACTGTTTGCCGTGGGAATAAGTGTGGGAACTACAAAGAAAATTATAAAACCTGTTCAAAAGCTTGCCGAGCATTTGGACAATCCGGAAGAAGTTAAGGTTTATAAGGAACTTCAGCCGTTTGTTAACGCTTTAGCTAAACAAAAGCAAAAGCAAAAAATTCTTGATAAGCAAAAAAAACAGTTTACCGCTAATTTTTCACACGAGCTTAAAACGCCGCTTACTTCCATTGCAGGTTATGCCGAACTTATTGAAACGGGAATTGCCCGTGAGGATGATATTAAGCCTTTTGCAAACATCATCAGAAAACAGGCGTTAAGGCTTGTAAGTTTAAGCGAAGATATAATTCAGCTTTCCCAGCTTGACGAAAGTGATGTTCAAAGTATTGCCTTTTCTTCTGTGGATTTGTATGAAACGGCAAAGAAGTGCGTTGAGGCGCTTTCTATAAACGCAAGGCTTAAAAATGTGGAAATACGCCTTCACGGTGAAAGCACGTTTATTAAAGCAAATGGGTCATTGCTTGAGGAGTTAGTGTATAATCTTTGCGACAATGCAATCAGATATAACAAGGAAAACGGCAGCGTTGACGTTATTGTAAGCAAAAACGACGGCAAAACTGTTTTGACCGTAAAGGATACAGGTATAGGTATAGAGGAAAAATATCAGCAGCGTATATTTGAAAGATTTTTCAGAGTTGACAAGAGCCGAAGCAAGGCAACGGGCGGCACAGGATTAGGACTTGCTATTGTAAAGCATATTGCAGAAATTCACGGTGCGGATATTAAGGTTGACAGTATTTTGGGGGTTTCTACATCAATTTGTGTAACTTTCCCCGAATAATTTAAAAAAAATATTGAAATATCTGTAAATATAGTATATTATAATTAGGTAATACACTGTAAAAGGGGAATTATAATTATGAAAAGAAAATCAGGATTAAGCAAACTTAATATTGCTTTAAGTGTTATACTTGTTTTGGTTTTAGTTGCAAACGTTATTATCGTTGCAACAAAGCAGCCTCCTGTTGTTGAAGTAGAGGCAACCGGCGGTAACGAGGATGCACCGGTTATTGACACTTTTGTTGAGGGTACATACGGCGGAGTTGAATTCAAAACTCAAGAGGACGTTGTAAATTACTACATTGAGTGCTTCAATTACACCAAAACACTTACTGCAAATTATAACGAAAACGGTGAAACAAAGACATACTACAAACTTGTAGGCGATGAGAATATTAAAATCGAAAACCTGCTTGTTGAGGGCAAATCAAACGATATTATTAATAAGCTTGTTCCGGGTATTTTGGATCAGCTCTTCTCAGGAAATGTTAAGGGACTTACTCCTTCAGACAACAGAGATCCTGCTCTTGACACAAGAAACGACGGCGCACTTGATTTGACTAAGTGTCCGTTACAGGTTGATGACGTTCTTGCCTGCAATGTTGTTGACAACGGCGACGGAACTATCAATATTACAATTCAGCCAAAGGCTGCAATTCTTTCAATGCCGGGTGAAGACGCTCAGGGTAGATTCTTCAACGTTCTTGGCGATATTACATCAACTGTTGAGCAAATTAGTGTGCTTTCATTCTCACAGGGTTCAATCAGCGACAACTTTGTTGTAAATTATCAGGGCGGTACAGGTACCGTTACTATTGATACAAAGACAAAGGAAA
>CALWVQ010000019.1 GCA_944385025.1 uncultured Eubacterium sp. | reverse complement strand
CAAAACGGCAATAATCCTTGCAGGAGAAACGCCCAAAATATTTATTGCAGAAAGTCCTGACAAAAAAAGTGCGCAGCAAACAAAAAGACAGGTAGTATCGGTTATAGGCAAAGCCTTATATTTAAGTCTTTTATAATTACAATGAACACCCCTGAAAAAGAAAAACGTACCGCCCAGCGCCAAGACTGATTCGCCCAAAGTTAAAGCATAGGCTCCTAAAACGGCTCCGGTTTTAAGATTCATTACAAGACCTGTGGAAAAAACTGCAAGAAACGACACCAGCATAGGAAGATACGCTTTATGCTTTTCGTTGAAAACGTTAATGGCAAGAGCTCCCAAACCTGCAATAATCACAGCACTGAAATAGCGTATGGCAGAGGTATTATCGCAAAATACTATGTAACCCACTCCTGCGCCCACACAGGAAAACAAAAAATTCTTTTTTCCCGACACAGTTATAAGTGAAACGGCAAAAGGCGACGGTCCTCCCACAACTGTGGAAAAACTCAAAACAAATGCGCCCAAAAGCCACAAGCCTCTTGATAATATCTCTTTTATCTGCACCTTATGAGAATTTTTCAGATTAATTCTGTCCTTAACAGGCATTTTTTACACTTCCCGACAAATATACTAAAAGCATTATAAGTTGTCCAAAGTGCAAAAATTGTAAAAACAGAAAAGATAAAACAAAAAAATCTCTGTACCAAAAGGTACAGAGATTTTTGTTTTTACAATTATTATACGATGCCCTGAGCCATCATAGCGTCGGCAACTTTCATAAAGCCGGCAATGTTTGAACCAACTACAAAGTTGTCAGGAGCATTGTACTCCTCGCAAGCCTCTTTCATATGATAATAAATGTTAATCATAATACCCTTAAGCTTTGCGTCAACCTCGTCGAATGTCCAGCTTGAACGAATTGAGTTCTGACCCATTTCAAGAGCTGATGTAGCAACACCGCCTGCGTTAGAAGCTTTACCCGGAATAAAGAGTACATTTTTGTCAAGGAATACCTGTGTAGCCTCAACGTCAGTAGGCATATTAGCACCTTCGCATACTGCATAACAGCCTGTATCTGCAAGTCGTTCAGCCTGCTCTTTTCTGATTTCGTTTTGAGTAGCGCAAGGAAGAGCAACCTCGCAGGTTACGTTATCCCATACTGAACCCTCGCCGTAAATTGCATCCGGATGATAGTTAAGATATTCCTTAATTCTCTTACGCTCAACCTCTTTAATCTGCTTAAGAGCAGCAACGTCAATACCGTTTTCATCAATTATATAACCGTTAGAATCAGAGCAGGAAATAACCTTTGCGCCAAGCTGCTCTGCCTTTTCAGTAGCGTAAATAGCAACGTTACCTGAACCTGAAACAGCAACTCTTGCGCCTGAAATATTCTTGCCGTGGTCTTTAAGAAGCTCCTCGGTGATATAAACAAGGCCGTAACCTGTTGCCTCTGTTCTTGCAAGTGAACCGCCAAAGCTTAAACCCTTACCTGTAAGAACGCCTTCTGAACGGTTTGTAAGCTTTTTGTACTGACCGTAGAGATAACCAACCTCACGTGCGCCTGTACCGATATCGCCGGCAGGAACGTCCTCATCTGCGCCGACATACTTGTAAAGCTCGTTCATAAATGCCTGACAGAAACGCATAACTTCCATATCGCTCTTGCCCTTGGGGTCAAAGTCAGAACCGCCCTTTGCCCCGCCGATAGGAAGACCTGTAAGGCTGTTTTTGAAGATCTGCTCAAAACCAAGGAACTTGATGATGCTGAGGTTTACGCTTGGATGAAGTCTTAAACCGCCCTTGTAAGGACCGATTGCAGAGTTAAACTGAACACGGTAACCGCGGTTTACGTGAACCTCGCCCTTGTCGTCAACCCAAGGAATACGGAACATAATCTGTCTTTCAGGCTCAACAAGTCTTTCAAGAAGCCCTGCTTTTTGATATTTAGGGTCGTTGTCTACAACAGGAGCAAGCGCCTCAAGAACCTCTGTTGCAGCCTGGATGAATTCAGGCTGATCCGGATTTTTTTCTTTTAAATCATTTAATACCTTCTGTGAATAAGTCATTAATGATTCCCTCCAATTTGTTGTTTGTAATTAAAAAAGAAAAAAGGAATACAGTACAGTATATTCCTTTTCCCGATACCGCCGTCGGCATCTTATGTGCATTATATCAAGTTGAAAAAACAATGTCAAATTTTTCTGTATATTTATACATTTTGCTTATAAAATATCTGCAAGAGTCTTGCTTGAAAGGTAATTTTCTATTATTTCGTCAAGTTCTTTCCACATTTTATAGGGTTTACAGTTACCGGAATTTTCGCAAATATTTTTTTCCACGCAGGCAACGGGGGCAAGACTTCCCTCTGCCACGTTAAGTATTTCAAGAAGAGAATACTCCTTTGGCTTACGGTTAAGCTTATAACCGCCGTTTTTGCCTCTGACACTGTCAAGCAGTCCCGCTTTGTTAAGGGAGGCAACAATAATTTCAAGATATTTTATACCCATTCCCTTATTTTCCGCAATTTTTTTAAGAGGTACGGCAGAATCGTTTTGATTTTCTGCAATATAGGTCATTATCATAAGAGCATATCTGCCCTTGGTTGAAATCATCATTGTCCGTCACCTCCGAAAAATGCCTTTGCAATACGCACACTTTCCATAGCGTCCTTTGCATAGTAATCGGCGTTAATCATTTTAGCGTATGATTTAGTTAAAACTGCACCGCCTACCAAAACCTTTGCGTCAGTATTGTCGTGGATAAGCTTAATGGTCTTTTCCATATTGGCAACGGTGGTAGTCATAAGCGCCGAAAGCGCCACAAGCTTGCAGTCGTTTTTGATTGCTTCCTCTAAAACTTTTTCGCACTTAACGTCCTTACCCAAATCAATTACGTCAAATCCGTAATTGGACAAAAGCACTTTAACAATATTTTTGCCTATGTCGTGAATATCACCCTCAACTGTGGCAATTACGATTTTGTTGCCGCTTTTTTTATCTTCTCCCGCCACAATCAAATGCTGTTTAATAACGTCAAAGGCAGATTTAGCTGCATCGGCGCTCATCAAAAGCTGAGGGAGAAAGATTTTATTATTTTCAAAACCGTCGCCCACTACGTCAAGGGCAGGAATTATATATTCGTTAATAACGTCAAGGGGTGCTGTGTCTTTCAAAAGTTCTTTTGCACAGGCTGACGCGTCTTCCTTAATTCCTTTAATTACGGCAGTTTTCAAATCCATTACGGTGTTTGCCGACGATGTGGTTTGAATCTGGGACACTGACTCGATATACTCCTGACAGTTATCATCATACCCCATAAGAGCATTATATGAATAATAAGCATTCATCATCCCTTCGCTCAAGGGATTGATGATTCCCGCCGAAAGTCCGTTTTCAAGGGCAAGGGTATAAAACGCTGTATTAATTGCATCTCTTTTAGGCAGACCGAAACTGATATTTGAAACGCCTAAAACCGTGCCTACTCCAAGCTCGTTTCTGATATATTTAACCGCCTTTAATGTTTCCACCGCATTGTCCTTATTTGTGGAAATAGTCATTGTAAGGGCGTCTACCACAAGATCTTTTTTATCAATGCCGTACTCTTCGGCAGTGCTGATAATCTTTTTAGCTATATCAATTCTTCCCTGCGCCGTTTCGGGTATACCGCTTTCGTCAAGGCAAAGGCAAACTACTACACCGCCGTACTTTTTAACAAGAGGAAAAATCTCCTCCATAGACGATTTTTTACCGTTTACAGAGTTAATCATCGCCTTGCCGTTATAAATACGCAAAGCGCTTTCAAGAGCCTTAGGGTCGGAAGAGTCAAGCTGCAGGGGAAGAGGCAGAACGCTTTGAAGACTGAAAACTGCGTCTGTAAGCATTTTAACTTCATCAATTTCAGGCAGTCCCACATTAACGTCAAGGATATGAGCGCCCTTTTCCTGCTGGGAAAGTCCTTCTTTTACAATATAATCAATGTCGTTATTTCTCAATGCCTCTTTAAAGAGTTTTTTGCCGGTGGGGTTTATTCTTTCACCGATAACAACAGGCTTTTTGCCTATAGTAACAGCGGTAGAATACGAGGTAACCACTGTTTCGTTTTTCTTTTCAGGCACATTGTCGTCAATTCCACTGCAAAGAGAAATCATTTCTTTTATATGTTCAGGAGTGGTACCGCAGCAGCCTCCAAGATATGAAACACCCAAAAGAGCAATTTCTTTCATATCCTGTGCAAATTCCTCGGGTGAAACATTATAAACGGTTTTACCGTTCACGCTTTCAGGCAGTCCTGCATTTGGCATAACGATAATAGGCAGAGAAGTGTGCTTGCGAAGTTCTTTTACAAGACCTATCATCTGCTTTGGACCAAGACCGCAGTTAAAACCGATTGCATCAACACCCAGTCCCTCAACCATAGCGCAGGCTGATTTAACGTCGCCGCCTGTAAGCAGTCTGCCCTTTTCGTCAAAAATCATTGATGCGATAACGGGCAAGTCACAGTTTTCCTTTGCAGCAAGGATTGCGGCTTTAAGCTCGTAAGTATCGCTCATAGTTTCAATTATAACTACGTCGCTTTCGTCCTTGCCTGCATTGACCACCTCGCTGAAAAGTTCCACGGCTTTCTCAAAATCAAGGTCGCCCATAGGCTTTAACAGCTTTCCTGTGGGACCTATATCAAGAGCAACCTTTTTTCCTGTTTTTTTAGCAAGAGCCACACCTGCTTTTACAAGTTCAGCCACATTGTCATATTTCAGAGAATTTGCGCCGAAAGTGTTGGCAGTAATAAAATCAGCACCTGCCTCTGCATAGCCCTTATGAACTGCAAAAACTCTGTGGGGGTCGGTTATATTTAACTGTTCGGGCAGTTCGCCTGCTGCTAAATTCAGCATTGAACCCATTGCGCCGTCAAAAAATTTAATCATATTAAGCACCTGTATTTTCTATTCCTATAAACGCAGTTACCGACTTGGTAGGCACCATTTGGCAGGTGTCCGTTAAAGTCAGTCCGATACGCTTTGTAAGATCTAAAAGCTCAAAAATCTTTTTATTTTCAGTTATATCCAAATCAAAATAGCCCGGTGAATAACGCTGTCTTAAAGAATATCCATCTGCTATCAGTTTAACCTCAAGGCGGTCGCACACTTCTTCAATTTTAGACGCAAGACACGCCTGAAGAACTGCCATTCTTGAAATATCCATACTGCTGTAAGTTCTTAATAGTCTGTCGCTTTCCGTGCCTAAAGTTGCGCCGAAAAGGCACACTCTTTCACAGCCTTTAAGATTTTCTGCAAGGCGTTGGCTTGTAAATGTCATATTTTCCACAATTATTTTGTCGCCGTCAACTTTGCAGTCAAAAATTCTGTGAAGAGTTTTAGGATTTACGAACCTGTTGACCTCGTCACAGCAACTGTCAATCAAATCAAACAATCTTTCGTCATCAACTCGTGACGATGTACGAAGATACCTTAATATTTCAGTTTTGTTCATTTACTATTGCTGAAAGTCCTTTCATAATCTGATGCGCCACGTCGGGCTTGTTCATAGTGTAAATATGGATATTATTAACGCCGTTTGCCATAAGGTCGATTATCTGCTCTGTTGCATATATGATACCTGCCTGTTTCATAACGTCGGGGTTTTCGCCGAAACGCTCCATAATCTTTTCAAATTTTCTGGGCAGAGAGCAGTTTGAAAGCTCCACGCTTCTCTTTATCTGCTTTGCATTTGTAATAGGCATAATACCTGCTATAATAGGAACGTTTATCTCCTTAATAGCGCACATTTCACGGAAATTATAAAAAGCCTCGTTGTCAAAAAACATTTGGGTAGTTAAAAAGTCCAGTCCGCAGTCTACCTTTTCTTTAAGGTGAGCCAAATCCTCCACCCTGTTTTTTGATTCGGGGTGAATTTCGGGATAGCAGGCTCCGCCAACACAAAAGCCGCCCCTTGCCTTTATCTCTGCCACAAGTTCGCCTGCGTGGTGGTAGTGCTGATTTGGACTTTCTGCATAATCCTTTGGAATATCGCCTCTCAGCGCCAGGATATTTTCAACGCCGTTTGTCTCTAACTCATCAAGAACACTGTTTATCTTTTCCTTTGTAGAGGTAAAACAGGTAAGATGTGACAGAGGAGATACACCCCCCTGTAAAACCTCTTTGGCAATTTCGGTAGTAAAGCCGCTGGTTGTTCCTCCTGCGCCGTAGGTTACACTCATAAAAGCAGGATTATCCTTTACCATTTCTTTGATTACTGCCTTGGTATCCTCAAGCTTTGCCCACTCCTTTGGAGGAAAAACCTCAAAGGAAACAGTAACTTTATTATTCTTTATTATTTCACTTATTTTCATATTAAATACCACCTGTTATTTATAACGGTATTATACTATTACTTTAGTAGGAATTCAAGCAATATTTATTTCCTTACCATTGTTTTCGCAAATTTCGTCTGCCGCCGCAATAGTCGCAAGGCTGTCGCCAATCTGGGTAAAAACTACTGCCAAAAGGGCAATTTCATCGCTGCTTTTACCCTTTGCAATAGCGCAGGCAAGAGCTGAAACAGACAAATTCAAAGCACAGCCGTCCATATTTCTCCTCCTTTTTTATAAATAATAAATTTGATTTTGGTATGAAAAAGTGAGTATTTGTGAGATATTGAGAGATTATCACTATTTTTATTAATTTGTTTCAACTTTTTTGTTGACTATCTTTGGCTACTATGCTATTATATTCGAGCAAAAGAAAAAAGGCTTAATTATTTAGTCGTATTTCAAAAATATATTCGGAGGATATTGATTATGTCAACATTTATGCCAAAAGCTGATGAAATCCAGCGCAACTGGTATGTTATTGATGCAACTGACAAGCCTCTCGGCCGTGTAGCAAGCGAAGCTGCCGTTCTTCTCAGAGGCAAGCACAAGCCAATCTTCATGCCAAATGTTGATTGCGGTGATTTCGTTATTATCGTAAATACTGACAAGGCTGTTCTTACAGGCGACAAGCTTAACAAGAAGCTTTATCAGCACCACACCGGTTACATCGGTAATCTTAAAGAAGTAAAGTACAGCACACTTATGGCTGAAAAGAGCGATTTCGCTATGAAGCTTGCTGTTAAGGGTATGATTCCTGATACTACTCTCGGCAGAAAGCAGCTTACAAGATGCCACATCTACAAGGGTGCAGACCACAAGCACGAGGCTCAGAAGCCTGAAGCTTGGGAATTTTAATGGAGGTATCTGAATTATGTACGAAACAAATCCTTATTTCTACGGTACAGGTAGAAGAAAAGAATCTGTAGCTCGTGTACGTGTTTATGCAGGTACCGGCAAAATTACAATCAACGACAGAGACATTGACGATTACTTTGGTCTTGAGACTCTTAAGCTCATCGTTCGTCAGCCTCTTACTCTTACAGAAACAACTGAAAAGTTCGACATCGTATGCCGTGTAAACGGCGGCGGCGTTACAGGTCAGGCTGGCGCTATCCGTCACGGTATCGCAAGAGCTCTTCTTCAGTATGACGAGGCTCTTCGTCCTGCTCTTAAGAAGGCAGGCTTCCTCACTCGTGACCCACGTATGAAGGAAAGAAAGAAGCCAGGACTCAAAAAGGCTCGTCGTGCTCCACAGTTCTCAAAGAGATAATCTTTGCATTTATCAACAGCACCCACAAAAACGGGTGCTGTTTTTTATTTCTTTGCTGAAATCACAAAAGGCAGTTCAAACGAACTGCCTTTTATTTTTATGCATAAAAATCCCCGTCAAATGACGGGGATTTCATTTATTATAGTCCTGTGTTTTCAGCAATATATTTTCTTGCCTTTACTGCGTACTCAAAGGGGTTTGCTTTAGCAGGATCCTGCTCTGCCTCAACTACTACCCATCCTTCGTATCCGCTTTCTTCAAGAATGTCAAAGATAGGCTTAAAGTCCACGTCGCCGTCACCTGGAACGGTGAACACGCCTGCTCTTACAGCGTCAAGGAAAGACATATGATTAGGAACAACCTGATTGTTGTAAACGTCAAGTCTTACGTCCTTAAGGTGAACGTGCTTAACTCTGTTAATGTACTTTTTAAGCACAGGAACAGGGTCAATACCTGCAAAGGTAAGATGCCCTGAATCAAAAAGAAGATAAACAAGGTCAGGGTCAGTCATTTCCATAAGTTTGTCGATTTCCTCAACAGTCTGAACGCCTGTACCCATATGGTGATGAACTGTAAAGTACATACCCTTTGACTTAGCGTAAGCGCCCATTTCGTTAAAGCCTTTTGCTACTATTTCCCACTGTTCGTCAGTGTAGTAGGGCTTTTCGTCAAGAATTGACTTGTCAAGACAGCCCTGAATTGAGTTGCCCTGCTCGCTGGCGCCGATAACCTTTGCTCCCAGCTTATAGAGCTTATCGCAGTGAGCCTTAAACGCCTCAATAGTTTCCTCATAAGGCTTTGAGGTAAGATATGATGAGAACCAAGCGTTACAAATCTGAAGTCCTCTAATATCAAGATAAGGCTTTAAAACGTCGGGATCTGACGGATATTTGTTGCCGATTTCAGAGCCCTTATAGCCTGCAAGTGCCATTTCGCTGATGCACTGCTCAAATGTATTTTCAGCACCGAGGTCGGGCATATCGTCGTTAGTCCAGCCGATAGGTGCAATAGCAAGTTTCACTTTATTTGCGTCTAACATTTTATTGTTACCTTTCAGTTATTAATAGTCAAATGTGCGTTTGATATTTTCCTGCATATCCTCGTAAGCCTTGGCAACTGTTTCCGATTTTGAAACCTCTGCAACGCCTACTCTCCACCAAGACTCAAATCCGGGAGTCATAGTTTTAGGAAGCACCTTAATATCGAAAACGCAGGATATGTTCTGCTTTTTAGCATCCTCTAAAGCAGCGCGAAGCTCGTCAGAAGTGCGGCAGGTGTATCCTTTTGCGCCGTATCCCTCTGCAATTTTTGCAAAGTCCACAGCAATTTCGCCGCCGTCAAGCATACCTGTAACAGGGTTTCTTGCACGGAAAACTGTGCCGAATGTATCAGTTCCCTGATTGTTTTGGAGGTTTTCAATACATCCCCATCCCATATTGTCAAACAGGCACACGTTAATTTTCAGTCCCTCCTGCACAGAGGTGTAAAGCTCGCTGTGACCCATAAGGAATGAGCCGTCGCCGCAGAAGGTGTAAACTTCGCTGTCAGGATTTGCCATTTTAACGCCGAGAGCGCCGTTTACCTCGTATCCCATATTGGAATAACCGTATTCCATATGGTATGTACCCCTGTTCTTTGGTCTGAACAGTCTTTGCATATCACCGGGAAGAGAACCTGATGAACCTACTGCAACAGCATCATCGTCCATAAACTCGTTGATTATGCCCAGAGCAAGTGTCTGATTAAGTCCGCCCTCAAGCTCTGTTGAGTAATACTCGTCAACGATTTTATCCCAGTCTGCCTTTGCATCGGCTATTTCGTTTTTATAATCGCTTACATATCCCTCACAAGAAGAGATAAGAGCGGTAAGGGTTTCCTTTGCGTCGGCAATAATTGCTTCAGCGTCCATTTTATAAGCGTCAAATGGACATATGTTAATGCCAAGAACTTTTCTGTTTTCGTTAAAGAGCCACTTTGAAGACGTGGTAAAATCGCTGAATCTTGTACCTACGCCGATAACAAGGTCAGCGTCTTTAGCGATAACATTTGCAGCCTTGCCGCCTGTTACGCCGATACCGCCCAGATTAAGCGGATGTTTCCAGTCAACAAGTCCCTTACCAGCCTGTGTTTCGCCGATAGGAATATTATATTTTTCAGCAAACTCAAGAAGCTCTTTTTCAGCGCCGCTGTATCTAACGCCGCCGCCGCAAACGATAATAGGCTTTTTAGCCTGCTTAATGAGAGCGGTTGCTCTCTCAAGCTGTGATTTTGTAACAGGACGTCTGTCCATATGCCATACTCTTTTAGCAAGAAAATGCTCCGGATAATCGTAAGCCTCGCCCTCAACATCCTGGGGCATTGCAAGACAAACTGCGCCTGTATCGGCAGGGTCTGTAAGCACTCTCATTGCATTAAGACAAGCAGTCATTAACTGCTCCGGTCTTTCAATTCTGTCAAAATAATGGCAAACACCCTTAAAGGCGTCGTTGACAGTTCTGCCGTAGCTGTCAAAAAACTCTGCCTGCTGAAGAACAGGATCAGGCTGACGGCAGGCAAAAGTGTCGCCGGGAAGAACGAGAAGAGGAATTCTGTTTGCAGTTGCACAGCCGCAGGCTGTTACCATATTTGTAGCGCCGGGACCGATAGAAGAAACACAGGGAATAATAGCCTTTCTGTCCATCTGCTTTGCATAGGCAACTGCTGCAAGAGCCATATTCTGCTCGTTTTTGCCCTGATAGAATTTAAGATTATGTCCGCCCTGCTCAAGAGCCTGACCAACGCCTACAACACAGCCGTGGCCGAATATGCCGAAAATTCCGCTTACGAATTTTGATTCAACACCGTCACACTCTATGTACTGATTGTCAAGGAACTTTACAAGTGCCTGTGACATTGTAAGTCTTTCTCTCTTCATAATTAAGCCTCAATTTCCGAAAGTTTAACAGGTCTGTTTTCTTTAACTGAAAGTTTTGCTGCAAGACCAAGTCTGAGAGCCTCAAGACCGTCATAAACTGTTGTCTTTGTTTCTTTATCGTTAATTACGCAGTCAATAAATTCTGTCATCTCATCGGTAAATGACTGCATATATCTCTCAAGGAAGAAGTAAAGGGGCTTATCGGTAACTGCGCCGTTTTCATCCATAAACTCAACACGTGTAGGAGTGTCGTTTGCAGCGCTTGCCTGACCTTTTTTGCCGAATACTTCAAGTCTTTGGTCATAGCCGTATGCTGCCTTACGGCAGTTGTCGATAACGCCGATGGCGCCGCTCTTGAATTTAAGAGCTACAAGGGCTGTATCAACGTCGCCTGCTTCGCCGATTGCAGGGTCAACGGTTACTGCTGCGTTAGCATAAACCTCTTCAACCTCGCCGCCGATAAAACGTGCCATATCAAAATCGTGAACTGTCATATCAAGGAAGATGCCGCCTGACACCTTAACGTATGAAATCGGGGGCGGTTCAGGGTCGCGTGATGTGATTTTAATTGTCTGAAGCTCGCCGATTTTACCCTTGTTTGCCAAATCTTTAATCTGTGCAAAATTGTGGTCGTAACGACGGTTAAAGCCTATCTGAAGTTTTACTCCTGCCTCGTCAACTGCTTTGATAACTGCCTTGATTTTTTCAATAGTTAAATCAACAGGCTTTTCACAGAAGATATGCTTGCCTGCCTTTGCAGCTTCAATAGCAATATCTGCATGGGTATCAGTAGAAGAACAGATTAAAACTGCAGTAATTTCGGGATTATTTAAAATTTCGTGGTAATCCTCATAATAGTTGGGGATGCCAAGCTCCTCACTTACTTTTTTTGCACCCTCCACATAAATATCTGAAATAGCTACTATTTCAGCCTGTGGAATGTGGTAGGTAATCGACTTTGCGTGTACCTGACCGATTCGACCGGCACCTATAATGCCAACCTTTAATTTCTCCATATTTTTACCTCTCAAAAAATAATATACGAGCTGTTGCTCTATCCCCTAAATGATACCATAACAAAAAATATAATTCAATACGGTAAAGTGTAATTGTAAATATTTTTTATCGGTTTTCTTTTAAAGTTGCAATAGCATAAAATTATATGTATAATATAGTTAAAATATTTAGAGGAGCATCAAACTTATGGTTTTCAAATATAATCCCGTGGGCGTTTGCTCACAGCAAATAACCATCGACGTAGACGAAGATAAAAAAATTATCAACAGCGTGAAATTTACAGGAGGATGCCACGGCAATCTTCAGGGTATTTCTGCTCTCACCAAGGGTAAAACTATTGATGAGATCATAGAAGCGCTCAAGGGGATTGACTGCAGAATGAGGGGAACTTCCTGTCCCGACCAGCTTGCAAAGGCTCTTGAAAAAATTAAGGAAAAGATTTAAAGAGGGTTTCGATATGTTAAGACTTGAAAGTAAAATTCTTCAGCGTGAATTCAAGGTTCACGAGGGCTATCTCTATGCCTCTCAGATAAGAAATGTGCTGTCAAGAATGGACTTTGTTCCTGACGGCAACAGCGTTGAATTTTTGTTTCACTTTACAGACGGCAGTGAATTTTCATCAAAAGGCTTAAAAGTTGAGGATTATTCCCAGGAAAACGGCAAGCTGTCCTTTACTTTTCAGGAGAACAGCGGCGTAAAAGTAACTATGACCCTTTGGCCCGGCAAGGACGGCAACACCCTGAAAAAACAGATTTCCTTTACTCAAAGCGACGATAAAGTAATAGACTACATTTTGCTTGAACACGTGGGAATAATCAACTCAAAAACTCACTTCTGTGTGCCAAATGATATTGAAGGACCGCTGTTAAACGCCTTTCATTCTTCACTTGGTCAGCCCTTTTATATTGACAGCCTTTTCTTCGGCTGTGAATTTCCCGTTACCCTGAATTCAATTATTTACGGAATGGGTCAGGTAAAATTCTATTTGGGCAAAAACGTAAGCGGTGAATACAAATGTCCCGTAACTGTTGTAGGCGGTGCAAAAAACAATTCTATGGCAGAAGTGCAAAAGGCATTTTTTAACTACATTGATGATATTTCCGTGCCTACCGATTTTCGTATTCAGTATAATAGCTGGTACGACTATATGCACAACATTGATGCCGATAAAATTGAAAAGTCATTTTTTGAGGTAGAAAAAAACCTTACCATAAACGGCGTACCTCCCCTTGACGCATACGTTGTTGACGACGGATGGAACGACTACAAGGCTTCATTTTGGAGCACCAACACAAAAAAGTTTCCTAACCGTCTTTACGACGCAGCGGATATAGCAGTAAAGCTCAGTTCCTCTTTCGGCTTATGGCTAGGTCCAAGAGGAGGATATTTGCGCCCCGACAAATTCGCAAAAAAGATGGAGAAAGAAGGACTCGGCGCATATAATGCTCTTGCCAAAGACGTTTGCGTATTTGATAAAACTTATCAGAACAACGTAAGGGAATTTGTCCTTAAAACAACAAAAGAATACGATGTAGGCTACTGGAAATTTGACGGGTTCAGCCTGGTTCCCTGTAACAATCCAAAACACGACCATATTACAGGCGGCGAAGAAGATATGTATGCCGTTACGGAAATGTGGCAGGGATGGATAGAAATTTTCAAAGCAGTAAGAGCTTTAAGAAAAAAACAGGGCAAAGATTTATGGATTAATATGACATGCTATGTTAATCCGTCGCCTTGGTGGCTGCAATATGCCAACAGCGTTTGGATTCAAAACAGCGATGACATAGGGTTTGCAGAAAATCTTGAGGAACAGTCACAGCTTGACAGCGAAATGACTTACAGGGATTCAAGATATTATGATTTCCTTTGCACAAGAGCAAATCAGTTTCCTGTTAAAAACATCTATAATCACGAGCCTATTTACGGACTTTGTGCCAAGGTGGAATACACCGACGAAGAATTTGAAAAATATTTATATTTTAATGCGTGCAGAGGTCAGGCGTTCAATGAGCTTTATATCAGTTATCGAATGATGAACAAGGCAAAGTGGCGCACTCTTGCAACTGTGCTTAAATGGCAGAAAAGCAATTATGATATTCTCAAAAACGTAATGTTTATAGGCGGAAAGCCTGATGAAAACAACGTTTACGGTTATTTCGGCTGGACAGAACAGGGGGACGGTATTATTGCTCTGCGTAATCCTACCGATGAAAAAGCGCCCCTCACCCTTACCCTTAACAAGCTGATGGGCTGTCCTGAAAATCTTTCAAAGGTACAGCGTTACAATGTTTATAACGAAAGCGCCACGGAAAACTTTGACAGCTATTCCTACGGCGACAAAATTGAGCTTACTCTCAAGCCCTTTGAGGTTAAAATATTCCAGTTCGGCAAGAGAGACAGACGATTTGACTATATTGAGGACGTCAACGACTTTACAATTTCTTTTGACTATAACGGTGACGAAAATGCCACTATTGCCGAAAACGATAATATCAGCATTAAAATTAAGAAAGGCTGTATTTTTGTTAAAGTGGATAACTGTGAAATTCAGTCAAACAGCATTGTAAGCGGCGACCATCACAAGATTACTATCGTACGAAGTAAAAACAAGCTTGTTAAACTTTACATTGACAAAACTTTGGATATATGCGGCTACACAGCAGACTGCAAGGCTCAAATCGACCTTACGATAAACAGCAGTGCAGCTAACTTTGAAGTTACTCCAAAGGCAACAACCTACGAGGAAATTATCGCCCTTAAAGAGATACTTGCAAACGTAGGCAAAAGAAGATTTAGAAAGAAGAACTGACTATGAAATGTAAAAAATGCGGATGCGATACTCTTTTCAAGGACGGCGACTGGTATAAGTGTGCTAACTGCGGAGCATCAATGCTTGACATTGAAATGGGTGAAAACAGCCCCACCAAAACGGTAGACAAAATCGACTCGCAATTTTCTTTAAATGCCGAGAAAAAAAAGGAAGACAGCGAAGAAATCAATGTGGCTGAACCTAATGACTCAAAAGGCAAAAACAAAGATAATAATCCTAAAAGCAAGGTAATGGAAATAATTGAGTTTTGTACTCCTATCGTAATTGCGGTAGTTATTGCTATTCTGCTTAAAACCCTTGTTTTTGCCAATGCAATTGTGCCCACCGGTTCAATGCTTAACACAATTCAGGAAGGGGATAGAATTATTGCAAGCCGTTTGGCTTACATAAAAGAGGACCCTCAAAGATATGATATTGTTATTTTTAAATATCCTGATGATGAAACCCAACCTTATGTAAAAAGGGTTATCGGTCTTCCCGGTGAAACAGTTGAAATCGTAGACGGAACTGTATATGTAACACAAACCAACGGAGAGATTATACAACTTGACGACAGTTTTGTTACTGTTGACGAGCCTTATGGTGATTACGGCCCGTTTGAAGTTCCCGAGGGTCACTATTTTATGATGGGCGACAACAGAAACAACAGTTGGGATTCACGTTTCTGGGATAATAAATTTGTAGCGGAAGATAAGATTATAGGCAAAGTTATGTTCAGGTATTACCCGAGCATAAAAACAATTGAGTGATTGATATGAACAGTACTAATTACGTTCCAAAAAAAGAGTGGCTTGCCTACTGTGTAGGCGCTTTAGGTCAGGGTATGGTATATGCTATTATGAGCTCATACATATCTGACTTTTACCTTAATGTTTTAAAGGTTACTCCCGTTTTCGTTTTGCTTTTGATGTTTTTGGCACGAATATGGGACGCTATAAACGACCCTATTATGGGATTCATCGTTGACCACGTTAATCCGAAAAAGGGTAAAATGCGCCCTTATCTGTTATACACTCCCATTCCTGTGGCAATACTGACAATGATGCTTTTTTATGCACCTAATATCAGCAATACAGGAAAAATGGTGTATGCAACAATTACCTATGTGCTTTGGGGAATGATTTACACCTCATCCGACGTTCCTTTCTGGAGCCTGCCTAATATTATGACCTCCAACGCAGACGAAAGAGGCTCTATAATCTCAAAGGCAAGAACCGCAAACGGAGTAGGCTCTGCAATACCTATTGCAATATTTATGCTTTTAGGATTTGTCCTGCCTAATTTCAATCTTGCAGGAACAGAACTTGAACAGACAAAGTACACTATTATGGCGCTAATAAGCTCAATAATAGGCAACATTTTATTTGTAAGAGTTTATTTTAAAACTAAAGAGAGAGTCGTTTTACCCCCGCCTCCTAAAAAAGAGGCAGGCGCTCCCTCGTCCCTTAAGCTTATTCTTACCTGCAAGCCTCTTATGCTGACAGCATTAATGGGCATACTGTCGTCTGCAAGATATATGTATCAGGCAGGCGCAGTACACGTGGCAAGATACTCGTTTTACGTAGGTCAGGATCTTACAGGCTTAACCGAGGCTGAGATTGAAAAGGCTCTGCAATCAAACATTTCCACCGTATCCACCGTATTTTCAGTATGCTCTGCGGTAGGAATGATGGGAGCAATGCTTGCCGTTACTCCTCTTATTAAAAAATTCAGCTACAAGCAGATTATAATTGCCACGTCTTTACTTGGATTTGCCGCAAGCCTTGCAATGTGGTTTATTGGATATGAGAATTTCTGGGCGTGCGTGCCTTGTTTGATTATCTCAACTATCCCCTGCGGTGCAATCAACGTATGCGCCTTTGCTATGATAGGCGACTGCCTTGATTATATGGAGTGGAAAACAGGGGTTCGGCTTACGGGAATGGGCTCTGCAATTCAGAGCTTTGTTACTAAATTCGGCAACGCTATTAGCACATCCTTTATTATACTTATGTATATTATAGTCGACCTTGATGTTGCGTCATTCAGCGCTAAGGTAACGGCTAACCCGCTTGATATGAGTGAAAGCGTAAGAAACGGTATGTTCAGCGTAGTTTCTCTCATTCCTGCAATCTCATTACTTATCTGCATTATTCCTATATTTTTCTACAAGCTGACAGGCGAATACAGAGATAGAATCGAACGAGAGCTTGCCCAGCAGAGAAAGGAAAAAGGAATTTCCGTTGAATAATTTTAAGGAGAGATATTATGCCTTTTATTGAAGTTAA
>CALWVQ010000018.1 GCA_944385025.1 uncultured Eubacterium sp. | reverse complement strand
CTGTTGAACAGTAGAGTACCTTTACATTTCCTGAGTCGCCATTTGAACCCTTCTTGCCTACATTATCAAGGCTAAGGTCATCTTCTGTCATATTCTTACCATATACAAAGCCTGCACTTACATACTTGTAACCGTCTACTACTGAACGTGTTGCAAGGAATGCTACCTTGAATGAGTCTGGATCCTTATCCATTGATACTGATGCTACTGTTGGTTCTGCTGTTACTAATGCATCCTCTTCGAATGTAAGAGTAATATCTGCTCCTACAAAGAATGTGTAGCTTGTTCCGTATGCTACTGCTGCACCGTTTACTTTCCATGTACCGTCTGTTGCACCTTCCGGAGCGTTTACTGTAACCTTAGTGTTGTAATCAACTGCAACAGTCTTTTCCTCTGTTCCGTCGATTGTGCAGTCACCTTCTACTGTTACATCAAACTTATCGTCAGCTACTGTTCTCTCGAAGATTGCATAAATTGTTGTGCTTTCTTCAAGTGCCTTTATAGCTTCCTCGTCCATTGACCAGCCCTTGAATGTAAATCCAACAAGTGTTGGGGCAGCTGGAATATCGATTGTTGATGCGTCTGTTCCGGTCCATGTGCCGTATACGTTGCCATACTGGTCTGTAAATACTACTGTGAACTCTGTTTCTGCTTCCTTGTAGATTGCTACATAGTCTGCATTTGCGATTGCCTGTGTTGTGTATGTTTCTTCTGTTGATACAATCTTGTCGTTAAGTGACCAGCCTACAAACTCAAGTCCTTCTGCTGCTGGTGTTGCTACAAGTGTTACTTCACCTTTTACTGCTACGTTTCCAAGCTCACTTACACCCTGAACTACTGCATTACCGTTCACTGCTGTTGCTGTGATAGTATAATGTGCAAGCTGTGGAATTACTCCACCTTCTACATAATAACCGCAGTCTTCACACTCACTGTCTGCATATTTACCAGGTTGGTCAATGGTAGCTTTTTCGGCTGTGTCAGGAACATCAACCATAGTGTGATTTTCTTGAAAACCTTCTACAGTATATGTAGTATTTTTTGTTACAGTTTCAAGAGTCGGATTCCACTTGTAAGCCATATGCTGATTGCTGTCAAGACTTACTGCCTGAGGAAGGGCAGGAGCATTGAGTTCTTCAGGAGAAGCATTTAAGTCAGCCTCAACTTTTGTTTCATTACCTTCGTTATCCACAAAAGTCAAAATACAATACGGCAGCGGTTCAAAAGAAATACTGTTTGCTGCTGCAAAGGTTTCAATAGGTGAACCTGCAAAGCTCTGAATTACAGCATTTTTTGCTTGATTGAGGAAATTGATTGAAACAGTAACGTTCTTATCTGTTTCAAATATCACCTTTTTCAGCGATTCTGCCCTGTCAAAAGCATAATCTCTAACAGTATTTATTGAATCGTGAATTACTATTTCAGTAATATTTTGTAATTTCTGTCCAGCGTAAGAATAAATCACCTCAACTGTATCAGGCAAATCAAGAGTAGTCAGTTTTACACAAGGAGGTATTTGAATAAGTTCAGTCTTGTCCTTGTTGTAGAGAACTCCGTCAACTGAACAAAAGTACTGATTTCCCTCTTCTACGTTTATAGTTTCAAGATTTGATGCTTGTGAGTTGTTGGCAGTTCTAAGCGCATATTCGCCGATACTTTTTACAGAAGCAGGAATAGTAATGCTCTTTAATCTCAAGCAAGAGGAAAAAGCACGTTTGCCTATCGACTCAAGGGTTGAAGGAAGAGACACTTCGGTAATATCCATGTTGGTAAATGAAAAATCACCTATTGACGTGACACCATCTTCTATAATTACGGTTTCTACTGTATAAGTATACGGGTCTGCCCATTCAGGATTTTCAAACGCAGTGTAATTAAACATATCTCCTGTACCGCTTATGGTAAGAGTATTTGTATTTTCGTTAAAAACAGCATTGACGTTATCTCCGCAGGCAAATGTCTCGTCAGCAAATGTAACTGAGGCAAAGCCAAAAAGAGAAGCCACCAGCATTACAGCCGCCAATGATAATGAAACTATCTTTTTCATATTATCGCTCCATAGTATAATATTATTTCTTATAGATTATAGCAAAAAAAGAACTGAATGGCAACAATAAAAATAAATTACCATTCAGTTCCAAATATTATTTACATTGTGTTAATTTTTTGCACTTTCTCTTCTTTTTGCAAGCTCTGATGAAATCATTGCTTTCTTTTCGCCGACTATGTCATATTTAAACATAGGAATTGTGGAAAGAAGAGCAAGAATACCGGGAACGACTGTATAAGCAAAGAACACAATATCCTTTGTCTTCGTGTCAAATCCGCTTACTGCTCCGCTGGCAATTTGAGTTACCGTGTCGGAATAACCTGAAATCTGAACAAAAACAAGACCGAGAGCGGTACCCAAAGCAAGACAAACCTTGATTGTAAGAGTGAGGATAGAATAAGCTGCGCCCTCCATTCTCTTGCCTGTTTCATACTCATAGTAGTCAACACAGTCAGCAGTCATAATCATAGGCATAAGAGTAACTGCGCCAAACTGCAATCCGATAAGGAACAATGAGAAATAGAAGAATATCATAAGCGCCACGTTTTCAGGATTTCTGAAATAGAAATAACCGATGATAAATGAAATCACAGAAACCGCAAATCCGTAAATTGAAAGGAGAAGATAAACCTTTTTCTCCCCCATTTTCTTAATGAGAACAGGACAAAGAGCCATACTTATCATAGAGCCTACTGCTGTAACAATTCCCAAAACAGCAACCAAGTTTTGTGAACCGAGGATAACGTTTGCAGCCTGAACCTGAATACCCATTGCCATCTGTCTGCCGAATCCAAGGAAATAAGAAATGATAACCAGCATAAAAGGCTTGTTGTTTTTAAGGGCATTTATCATATCCCTAAAGGTTGTTTTTTCACCTGCAACGTAAGGCACTCTCTCCTTATTAAGCATAGGAATAAGAGCAAACAAAACACAGCCTAATATTGCGGTAAGAAGAGCCGTAAAGAAATACTCTGTGCTGATCATAGGAGTATCTGTTTCGCCGCTTTTTACAAATACTTTTGAACCCTCGGGAACAATAAGGCAAACAATGGGAACAATTACAACGCAGGCTGAAAAGCCTATCTGTTTAAATGTATTTGAAATGGAAACCACATTAGTTCTTTCAGTTGGATTAGGTGTAAGAACTGACGCAATACCCTGTGACGGAACGTCCCCCAAAGTCATAGCAAGGGACCAAATAAGATATGTAACAAAAATCCACACATAAAGTCCCAAACCCTCAAACGGAACTTTTAAGAAGACTACCGCAGTCATAATAAGCAGCGGAGCAATAGAATAAATTATCATTGATTTAAACTTTCCGCGTTTGCTTTTTGACCTGTCTATCATATTTCCGACAATGGGGTCGAAAACGGCAGAAACAATTTTTGCCACAAGTATGAGAATACCTACAACGGCAATATCGGCGCCGAGAATAGACGCATCAAACTCTGCCTGATATGAGTTAAGAAGACCTACAATTGCCTGAAAACCGAAAAGTCCGAGAGAATAGGCAGCAATCTCCTTAAAATTCATATGCTTTTCTTTAGTTATGTCTACCATAAAAGTGAGCCTCCTAAACGGTGAAAAGTATAAAGGGCGAAGCCGTCATAGAAGACAGCCTCGTCCCTGTTGAATATCTGTTAATCCTTAAAAACTTCGCTGAACAAATCAATGTCTGCAATCTTCATTATGTATGAGAAGAGCTCGGAGCCCTTAACAGGCAACATTCTGTTGAATACAGCCATTGAGTGAGCGTCAATACCGTGAATCATAAGAGGTCTCTTATGCTCAATGCCGAACATAATCATTTTTACCATACGGTCGCAGTCTGTGGAAATCATATCCATTACTTTTTCGCCCTTGCCGCCTTCGTTCTTCTGGTCACGAAGAATATCGGTCTTTGTAAAGCCGGGGCAAACAAGTCCTACGTAGCACTTGCCCTTAAACTCAACTCTTAATGCTTCGGTAAAGCCTTTAAGAGCAGCCTTTGAAGCGCTGTACATTGAAGTACCTGCAAGGGTCATCAAAGCTGCTGAAGAGTCTATGTTGATGATTGCAGGGTCTTCCTGCTGAAGAAGAGTAGGAAGAAATGTTTTTACACCGTATACACAGGAGTAGAAGTTGATATTCATTGCTCTGTCGATTTCTTCGTATGAATATCTGTCAAATCTTTTGAATTTCGGAAGAATACCTGCATTGTTGATGAGCACTGAAGGATAGATACCCTCCTCCTCAAGCTCTTTTGCAAAACTCTCCCAGCTTTCTTTAGAAGAAACGTCGAAAAGCTTATAAGAAAACTGCTTTGCGTAAGATGGGCCAAGCTCGTCAATGAACTTGAGCATTTTGCTCTCATTTCTTGCTACACCTACTACACGACAGCCGTGCTTTTTGATAAGTGTTGCCGCAATGCCTGCACCCATACCGCCTGATGCGCCTGTTACAACAACAGTTTTACCGTTAAGCCATTCGCCGTTACCGAAATATCTGCATTCGCTCATTTTATATCCCCCTAAATAAATAATTATTTTATCAATTCTCTGTAATTATACAATAACCTTTCAAATTTTACAACTACTATTTTAAATAATTCCACACCAAATTTGTCAACTGTAAGACAAATCCCAAACAGCGCCGTTTTTCAGCCGTTTAATTGTTATTTTCCACAAAAATTTATAAAAAATTTATAAATAATGCTGAATATTTATACCTTTATTGATTTGAAAAATTAATTGTGTTAACATAAAATTAACTTTCAGCAGAGGTGTATTATGGATAGACGTATAAAAAGGACACGTACAGCCGTGTTCAACGCAATTCTTGACTTAATGGTAGAAAAAGAAGCAAGAAAAATTACTGTAATGGAACTTTGCAAACGTGCAGACATTAACAAGAGTACCTTCTACCTTCACTACAAAAGCATAGACGACTGTCTGCAGTCATGCTTTCAAATAGTTATGGACGGAATTGTAAATGTTTCAAAATACATAATATATGATGAAATCAAGGAAAACCCCGAACCTTTTGTTACAAAACTGCTGGACGAGGTTGAAAAACAGCTTGACTACCTCTACAGGTTTAAGGTAAGCAACATTTGCGGTCCGTCAATAAAAATGTTAAAAGAAAATCTTGTCGCCTCCATATCAGAGAGCAATAATCTTAATATTAAAGACAACTATTATGAAATAGCAAGCATCACCTATGCAGTAGCAGGTCTTGTAGACGCAATTATCCAGCCCCTTCCCGAATTCAATAAGGAAGAGCTGAAAAAAGTAATGTGCACCGCCCTTCAGTGCAAGGAATATGCAGAAAAACATTAATTGCGGTGAATAATAAAAAACAGTCAGGAGAAATCCTGACTGTTTTTATTTTTATGTAAATTTATACATTTATTTCAACGTCAATACCAAGAAGATCCTTTTCCTTCTCAAGTATAGGATTAACAACATCTTTCAAAAAGTCTGCTGTTTGTTCAGGGGCTCTGCCCACATAATTTTCAGGCTTGAGAACTGCAAGAATTTCTTCTTTTGTAGTCATGAATGCAGGGTCGTTTGCAATTCTGTCCACCAAGTCGTTTTTGCCGCCCTCCACTTTAACTACTGCGCCTGCTGCCATTGAATGCTGGCGTATTTTTTCATGAAGTTCCTGTCTGTCGCCGCCTTTTTTAACAGCATCCATCATAATATTTTCAGTAGCCATAAACGGAAGCTCGCTCATAAGTCTTGCCTCAATTACCTTTGGATAAACTACAAGACCCGACGTAACGTTGATATACAAATCAAGAATACCGTCAGTGGCAAGAAACGCCTCGGCAATGCTGACTCTCTTATTGGCAGAGTCGTCAAGAGTTCTTTCAAACCACTGGGCAGATGCTGTCCAAGCAGGGTTAAGAGCGTCAATCATAACGTAACGTGAAAGAGATGCAATACGTTCGCTTCTCATAGGGTTACGCTTGTAAGCCATAGCAGACGAGCCAATCTGATTTTCCTCAAAAGGCTCTTCAATTTCCTTTAAGTTCTGCAAAAGTCTCAAATCGTTTGAAAACTTACAGCAGGACTGGGCAATCAAACCAAGGCAGTTGCAAACGATAGTATCAAGCTTTCTTGCATAAGTCTGACCGCTGACAGGGAAACAAGCCTTAAAGCCCATTTTCTCCGCAATCTTTCTGTCAAGCTCCTTGCATTTTTCGTGGTCGCCCTCAAAAAGCTCAAGGAAAGATGCCTGTGTGCCTGTTGTGCCCTTTGAGCCTAAAAGCATCAGGCTGTCAATAACGTGACAGATTTCCTCATAGTCCATTACCAAATCCATAAGCCAGAGAGACGCTCTCTTACCTACTGTTGTAGGCTGTGCAGGCTGGAAATGGGTAAAGCCCAAACAAGGCATTGACTTGTATTCGTCTGCAAACTTTGCCACAGATGCAATAGCGTTTACAAGCTTTTTCTTGATGAGAAGAAGAGCCTCTCTCATGGTGATAACGTCTGTGTTATCGCCCACATAACAGCTTGTTGCGCCAAGATGGATAATACCTTTTGCATTTGGGCACTGATCACCGTAGGCGTGAACGTGGCTCATAACGTCGTGGCGGAATTTTCTTTCGTACTCCTGTGCAGCCTCATAGTTAATGTTATCGGCATTTGCCTTTAACTCATCAATCTGCTCCTGTGTAACGTTTAACCCTAACTCGTTTTCTGCCTCGGCAAGAGCAATCCACAGCTTTCTCCAAGTTTTAAACTTAAAATCAGGAGAGTAAATATACTGCATTTCCTTTGAAGCGTAACGAGCGTTAAAGGGTGAGTTGTAAGTGTTGTTCTGCATTAGTCAAGTCCCACTCTCTTCATCATTTCAGCATAAGCGTCCTCAACGCCGCCCATATCGCGACGGAAACGGTCTTTATCAAGCTTTTCGTGAGTTTCAATATCCCAGAAGCGACAGGTGTCAGGGCTGATTTCGTCAGCAAGAACGATAGTGCCGTCGCTTGTTTTACCAAACTCAAGTTTAAAGTCAATAAGCTCAACGCCGATTGAAGCAAAGTACTCTTTAAGCACATCGTTTACTGTAAATGCCATTTTCTTAATGGTCTCAACCTCTTCTCTTGTAGCAAAGCCGCAGGAGACAGCGTGGTATTCGCTGATAAGAGGATCGCCCAAATCGTCATCCTTGTATGAAAACTCGATTGAAGGGCAAACAAAATCCATACCCTCCTCAAGACCTAATCTCTTACAGATTGAGCCTGCTGCACGGTTACGGATAATAACCTCAAGAGGTACGATTGAAACCTTTTTAACTGCTGTTTCTCTATCAGAAAGCTCCTCAATAAAGTGGGTAGGAACGCCTTTCTTCTCAAGTATCTGCATAAGGTAGTTAGACATTTTGTTGTTTACAACGCCTTTGCCAACGATTGTACCTTTTTTAAGACCGTTAAAAGCAGTAGCGTCGTCCTTATAATCAACGATTACAACATTTGGGTCGTCTGTTGCCCAAACTTTTTTTGCCTTGCCCTCATAGAGCTGTGTTGTTTTTTCCATTTCCATACTCTCCTTACTTTTTATATGCTTTTTTAATTCTTTCAATAGCCTCAACAGTTTTTTCAGCGTTACCGAAAGAGGTTAATCTGAAATATCCCTCGCCGGCAGGACCGAAACCTGAACCGGGAGTACCTACTACCTGGCATTTTTCAAGAAGCTCGTCAAAAAACTCCCAAGAAGTATATCCTTCAGGAACTCTGAGCCATACATATGGTGAATTTACGCCGCCGTAGCACTCAAAGCCTGCGTCGCAAAGACCGTCGTAAATAACTCTTGCATTTTTCTGATAGTAAGCAAGTGTTTCCTTAATCTGCTTTTGTCCTTCTTCTGTGTAGATAGCCTCGGCAGCTCTTTGTGTAATGTAAGATACGCCGTTAAACTTAGTTGCCTGACGTCTTGCCCACATAGGATTGAGGCTTGTACCGTTAAACACCAAATCTTTAGGAACTACTGTGTAGCCGCATCTCATACCTGTAAAGCCTGCTGTTTTTGAAAATGAACGAAGTTCGATAGCGCAGGTTTTAGCGCCCTCAATCTCGTAAATTGACTTTGGAATATTCTCGTCAACAACAAAAGCCTCATAAGCAGAGTCAAAAAGGATAAGTGAATTGTGCTCGTTAGCAAAATCAACCCACTTCTTTAACTGCTCCTTTGTAGCAACCATACCTGTGGGGTTGTTGGGGAAACAAAGGTAAATAACGTCCGGAATTTCTTCGGGAATGTCAGGAGTAAAGTTGTTTTCAGCAGTACACGGCATATAGATGATGTTTGACCACAAACCGTTTTCGTCCTTGTCGCCGCTTCTGCCAGCCATAACGTTTGTATCAACATAAACAGGATATACAGGGTCGCAGATTGCAACCTTATTGTCAGTTGAAAAAATATCGCCTATATTACCGCAGTCACTTTTAGCGCCGTCGCTGAGGAAAATTTCGTCCTTGGCAATGTCAATTCCTCTGTCGGCGTAGTCGTGCTTCTGTATAGCCTCAAGAATAAAATCGTATCCGTACTCAGGCGGATAGCCGCGGAATGTTTCTTCATGTGCCATTTCGTCAACCGCCTTGTACATAGCCTCGATAACAACAGGAGCAAGAGGCTTTGTAACGTCACCGATAGAAAGACGGATTACGTCTGCCTCGGGATGCTTTGCCTGATACTCTCTCTGCTTCTTGGCAACGGTAGAGAAAAGATAGCTTGATTCAATCTTCAGGAAATTCTCGTTAATTTTCATATGTTTAAACCTCCATATTTTTGCTTTTAAAATTCCTTATTAATTTCACCGGTAAAGACATAGGCGGCAGGACCTGTCATAATAACGCTGTCCTTCTCCTTGCCGCTCCAGTAAATTTTTAAATCTCCTCCAAGGAGATGAATAGTCACATCATGGTCAACCAATCCGTTTAACATTGCCGCAACAGCAGTAGCGCAGGCTCCAGTACCGCAGGCAAGAGTTTCTCCTGTGCCACGCTCGTAAACTCTCATTTCAATATTGTTTTTGTCAGTAACCTTTGCAAATTCGGCATTTACACGGTTTGGAAATACGTCTGTATTTTTTTCAAACAAAGCGCCGTAATAGTTCAAATCAAAATCCTTTGGACTTTCGTCAATAAACATAACGGCGTGGGGATTACCCATTGAAACGCAGGTCATATCAAACTCCCTGCCCCCCACGGCGATTTTTTCGCAAACCACTTTGTCCTTGTGGATATTTACGGGAATGTCCTCGCCTTTCAATACGGGCGCTCCCATATCGACTTTGGCGCTTACAACAACACCGTTTTCAACATTTACGTCAATATATTTTACGGCTCCCATTGACTCCACGGAAAAGGAAGTCTTATCTGTATAGCCGTTATCAAAAACATATTTTGCCACGCATCTGATTGCATTGCCGCACATTTCGGCTCTTGAGCCATCTGCATTATACATAACCATTTCAAAGTCTGCGGTTTTACCTTTTTTGATAAGGATTATACCGTCGCCGCCCACTCCGAAATGACGGTCTGAAAGAAAAATTGCAGCCTGCTTCTCATCCTTAACCGTTTCTTTAAAACAGTCAATATAGATGTAGTCGTTGCCGCAGCCGTGCATTTTTGTGAATTTCATATGCTCAAACCCTTCGCTATTCTGTAAATTCGTTGACAATCTCTTTAGCAAGCACACTGATTTTTTTGCCTGTTCGCATACTTTCCTTTTGCAGATACCTGTGCGCCTGACTTTCCGTAATATCCTTGCTGTTCATAAGAATAAGCTTTGCGGTTGATAAAAGCTCGCTTTCATCTTTATCACGTCTGTTGAAAGAGGAACGGGTGCTTACAAGCACCGACACCGTTTGAAGAAAATCATCTTTGTTAAGGGGCATAGTCAAATTAATCAAATTACCCGTGTAATCTTCCTTGCCGTTTTTGCTTATGGCAATAACGTCAAAGCCCATGGGAAGCTGGTGAGCAAGAACGCTGGCGCTCATATCGCTGAGCATAGCGGCGCACACAACCACGCCTTCGCTGAAGTCGCCTGCAATACTCAAAACCGAAGAGCCCAAAGCGCACACGTGTGACACTTCAAAGCCTTCACTTACAAGCAGCGAACGCAGTTTAAGAGCTATGTCCTTGGTAGGATAAGCAACAATAATCTCCTTCATCTGATTTCTCCCCGCAACAGTTATGATTATTATACCATATTATTACTATCCTGTTCAATACTAAAATATGTTATTTCAGCAAAATTTAAAATCGTCAATCTGTATCATTTTGCACAGATTTCGCCAAAATTTTACAAATTTTTGTAACAAACTAAACAAATTTTCCTTGATTAATTGTTGTAAAGGTGGTATGATGTATTTGTATAATAGTAATTTACTTTATTTCACCTGTAAAGGAGATGAAAAAATGCCGACCTTAAAGAAGGAATACGAGTTTCCTGTCTATCTTTTTCACAGCGGCAAAAACTATAAGGCATACGAATTCTTCGGCTGTCATAAGATAGAAGGTAGCCGTTATGTGTTCAGAGTCTGGGCGCCTCACGCTGCAGGAGTCAGCGTTGTGGGCGATTTTAACGGCTGGAACGAAAACGACAACAAAATGACTGAAATTTCGGCAGGAATTTGGGAGGCTGAAATCGACGAACTTCTTGTTTACGACTGCTACAAATACGCAATCAAAACAAAAGACGGAAGAACGATTTTAAAAGCTGACCCATACGCTGTTCACGCTGAAACAAGACCGGGTACGGCAAGCAAGGTTTACACCCTTGAAAAGTACAGATGGCGCGATGAAAAGTGGTATGAGAGCAACAAGTCCTCCAATATTTTGGAAAAGCCTGTAAACATTTATGAAATTCATTTTGGCTCTTGGAAGCAAAATGACAACGGCACATTTTTCTCATATCGCAAAATGGCGGAGGAATTAGTGCCTTATGTGAAAGAAATGGGTTACACCCATATCGAAATGATGCCTATTATGGAGTATCCCTTTGACGGCTCCTGGGGCTATCAGGTAACAGGATATTTTTCTCCTACCTCACGCTATGGTGTTCCGGAAGATTTAAAATACTTTGTTGAGACCTGTCACCGCGCAGGTATCGGCGTTATTCTTGACTGGGTTCCCGCTCACTTCCCTAAGGACGCCTACGGCCTATACGAATTTGACGGCGAATGCACATATGAGTACTCCGATCTCAAAAAAGGAGAGCATAAAGAATGGGGAACAAGAGTATTTGACTACGGCAAAAACGAGGTTAAATCTTTCCTTATTTCTTCTGCAATGTACTGGGTTGACGAATATCATTTTGACGGCATTCGTGTTGACGCAGTTGCATCAATGCTCTACCTTGACTACGGCAGAAAAGACGGCGAGTGGACAGCAAACAAATACGGCGGAAGAGAAAACCTTGAAGCAGTTGAATTTTTCAAGGAACTTAACACAGCAATGTTCACAGAACATCCCCAGGTAATGATGATTGCCGAGGAATCTACTGCTTGGCCTATGATTACAATGCCTCCCGACATCGGAGGACTGGGCTTTAACTTTAAGTGGAATATGGGCTGGATGAACGATATGCTGCGTTACACATCTATGGACCCGCTTTTCAGAAAAGGCAACCACAACTGCATTACATTCAGCTTTTTCTACGCTTTCAGCGAAAACTTTATTCTCCCCATCAGTCACGATGAGGTAGTTCACGGCAAAGCAAGCCTTATAGGAAAAATGCCCGGCGACTACGATATGAAATTTGACGGGTTAAGGCTGTTTTTGGCATATATGTTTGCCCACCCCGGCAAAAAACTGCTGTTTATGGGCAGTGAGTTCGGTCAGTTTATCGAGTGGAACTACAAGCAAGGGCTTGACTGGCTTCTTCTCGACTATGAAAAACACAGAAAAATGCTGGAATTTGCAAAAGAGCTAAACCATTTCTATAAGGAACACCCTGCACTGTGGGAAATTGATTACAGCTGGGAGGGATTCCAGTGGATTTCCAGCGAGGACAATGCCAACTCCACCATCGCTTTCAGGAGAATTGACAAAAACGGCAAAGAGATTATTGCCGTGTTCAATTTCACTCCAAACAGCTTTGATGAGTACAAAATAGGTGTACCCGAAAATGCAAGCTACAAAGTTGTGCTTGACACCTCTCTTGAAAAATACGGAGGAAGCAAGGCTCGTATTTCAGGTACATACAAGGCTAAAAAACATCCTATGCACGGTCTTGATTACAGCATAGGAATAAAGCTAAACGGCTTATCAGCCTTGTATCTTGAAAAGAAAGAGGAGAAAAAAACTCTGCCAAAAAAAGAAACGTTAAAAACTCAGTCCAAGGCAAAAAATGATTCTAAACCTAAAAAAGAGCAGGTTAAATCACAGCCAAAAACTGACAAGAAAACTACCAAAAAAACAAAGTAAAAGGAGATAGAAAATGGCACATAAATCACAAGTAGTTGCAATGCTTCTGGCAGGCGGTCAGGGAAGCCGTCTGGGTGTTTTAACAAAAAACATTGCAAAACCTGCAGTTCCCTACGGCGGCAATTACAGGATAATTGATTTTCCCCTTTCAAACTGCGTAAACAGCGGTATATACACTGTGGGAATTCTTACACAGTATCAGCCCCTTGAGCTTAACGACTATATCGGAAACGGTCAGCCGTGGGACCTTGACCGTCAAAACGGCGGCGTACATATTTTGTCGCCTTATGAAGCTATCGGAGGCGCAGAATGGTACAAAGGTACAGCGAATGCCATTTACCAAAATATTAACTTTATCGAAAAGTACGACCCTGAATACGTTGTAATTCTTTCAGGCGACCATATTTACAAAATGAACTACGCCAAAATGATTGAATTTCACAAGAAAAACAACGCTGCCTGCACCATTGCCGTGCTTGAAGTACCGTGGGAGGAGGCATCCCGTTTCGGTATTCTTGCCACAAATGATGACGACCAGATTTATGAGTTTGCAGAGAAACCGGCACAGCCAAAAAGCAACAAAGCGTCAATGGGCGTATATGTATTCAGCTGGGATAAGCTGAAGCAGTATCTTATTCAGGATGAAAACACAGAGGGATCTGCAAACGACTTTGGTAAAAATATTATTCCCACAATGCTTGACGCAGGCGAGAGAATGTTTGCATTCCCGTTCCAAGGCTACTGGAAAGACGTTGGTACAATCGACTCTCTTTGGGAGGCTAATTTGGATATTATCAACCCGAATGTTGACCTTGATTTAAGCGACAAGAGCTGGAGAATTTACTCACGCAACCCCACTGCTCCTCCCCACTACATCGGAAAAAATGCAGTAGTTGAAAACTGCTCTATCAGCGAGGGCTGTGAAATTGAAGGTAATGTTGATTACAGCGTAATTTCATCAAATGTTACTATCGAGGAGGGCGCAGACGTAAGATACAGCGTAATTATGCCGGGCGCCACAATAAAGAAAGGCGCAAAGGTTTACTACTCAATTATTGCGGAAGACGCAGTAATTGAGGAGGACGCAAAAATCGGTGAAATCCCCGAACTTCTGGAAAATCCTGAGGAATGGGGAATTCCTGTAGTCGGCGCAGGAGCAACAATAACCAAGGGCAAATATATTGAGCCCGGGGTCATGATAAAATCAGGAGAGGAGGTATAAGCAATGAACGGTAAAAAAGTATTAGGTATGGTGTTTGCCAATATTCACGAAGAAACTCTTGACTCACTTACAGCTATGAGAACTATGGGTTCTGTACCTTTCTGCTCCCGTTACAGACTCATTGACTTCCCTCTCTCAAATATGGTGGAAAGCGGAATAACAAAAATCGGCGTTATCACTAATGCAAATTTCCGTTCCCTTATGGACCACGTAGGTACAGGCAAACCGTGGGATTTAAGCAGAAAGAACGACGGACTTTATCTTCTCCCTCCGTTTTCGGAAAGCAGTGCGGCTATGTGGGGCAACAGAATTGACGCTATTTACGGAAACCTTAACTTCCTTCGCCAGTCAAATCAAACTTATGTTGTAATGGCAGACTGCAACCATATTCTTTCCACAAACTGCAGCGACTTTTTGGACGCTCACGAAGAAAGCGGTGCAGACATTACTATTATCGGCGTAAAAGGCAAAATGCCTGAAAACATTGACGGAGTTCTCACCTTTGACAAGGTGGACGAAAACGGCAGAATCACCGAAATGAGTTTTGACGCTAACCATAAGGACGAGGTATTTTACTCCTGCAGCATTATGGTAATGAAAAAATATCTGTTGGAAAACCTTGTTACCACAGCCCATTCAAAGAATGAAATTTCGTTCCAGAAAAATGTGCTTATGGCAAACGTAAACAATCTTAAAATTCACGCTTATGACGCTACCGACAGCTTTGTGGGCACTATTGATTCTGTTCAAAGCTACTACGATGTATCAATGTCTCTTCTTGAAAAGGAAAACAGAAAAAAGCTGTTTGACCAGCCTATTTACACAAAAGAGCGTGACGATATGCCCACTCTTTACGGTCCCGACTCAAGCCTTAAGAACTCTCTTGTGGCTGACGGATGTATTATTGAGGGACAGGTTGAAAACAGCATAATATTTAAAGGCGTAAAAATCGGCAAAGGAACAGTTGTTAAAAACTCAATTCTTATGCAGGACACAGAAATCGGCGACAACTCAAAAATATCCTGTGTGATTGCAGACAAGAATGTCAGCATTAAAAGCGGCGTAGAGCTTGCAGGAAATGAGAAGTTCCCTGTCTGCCTTACAAAAAACACAAGAGTGTAGGAGGATAATATGAAGGTTTTATACGTTGCGTCTGAGGCTCTTCCCTTTATGGCGTCAGGCGGCTTGGGCGACGTGGCAGGATCACTGCCTGTTGCTTTAAGAAAAAGGCTTATCGGCTGTCGTGTTGTAATGCCTCTTTATGACAATATTAAACAGGAATATAAGGACCAAATGAAATTTATCACATCAATCAGCGTTCCTGTTTCTTGGAGAAGACAGTACTGCGGTATTTTTGAGGCAAAGGCAAACGGCGTTATTTACTATTTCCTTGACAATCAGTATTACTTTAAGCGTGACGGAATTTACGGTCACTACGACGATGCAGAAAGATTTGCTTTCTTTGCAAGAGCGGCTATTGAAATAATTCCCGCTATTGACTGGAAGCCAGACATTATTCACTGCAACGACTGGCAAAGCGCTCTTACTCCTCTTTATTACAGCTGTTACTATGCAAACAGAATGGGATTTGAAAACATTAAAACCGTTTTTACCATTCATAATATTCAGTATCAGGGCAAGTACGGCGACGAGTTGTTAAGCGATGTTTTGGGCATTGCCCCCGAGGATAACAACCTTATCCTTTACGACGGACTTGTAAACTTTATGAAGGCGGGAATAGAGTGCGCCAACAAGGTTACTACTGTATCCCCCACATATGCAAAGGAGATACTTGACCCTTGGTTCAGCCACGGTCTTGACCCTATCCTTAATCAGCGAAGCTGGAAACTCTGCGGTATTTTGAACGGTATAGATACTGACGGTTATAATCCTGAAACAGACAAGGATATTTGGGCAAACTATAATGCAGAAGATTTTTCAGCAAAAGCAAAAAATAAAGAAGAACTGCAAAAACTTATGGGACTTAACGTCAGTGCAGACACTCCCCTTATCGGCATTGTAAGCCGACTTGTAGGTCACAAGGGCGTTGATCTTATGAAAGAGGTTCTTGAAAAGAGTATCTGCGAGCGCAACATTCAGTATGTAGTTCTCGGAAGCGGCGAATGGGAGTATGAAAACTTCTTCCGCTATCTTCACGACAAGTATCCCGACAAAGTAGGCGTAACAATCGGCTTTGTGCCTGACTTGGCAAGAAAGATTTATGCAGGCGCAGATATGTTCTTAATGCCCAGTAAATCAGAGCCCTGCGGACTTTCACAGATGGTTGCTTTGAGATATGGTACACTGCCAATCGTTCGTGAAACAGGCGGTCTTAAAGATTCTATTACAGACTGCGGCGACGGCGAGGGCAACGGCTTTACATTCAAAACTTATGACGCTTATGATATGCTGGGAGCTATCTATCGTGCTCACGACGCATATTACAGCGGCGGCTGGGACACTCTCGTTAAGAGAGCACTTGAGTGCGATATGAGCTGGGGCAAAAGTGCCAACGAGTATATCAAAATGTACCGCTCACTCCTTAAATAATGTTAAAGTATTAAGAGGATAACGAGAATGTGTTGTTCTAAATGTGGATTTGAAATACAAAAATGACTACGCAATTTGTCCAAATTGTGGCAATGAAGTTCATACTACTAGTCCTAACAATAGTGCAACTGCTATAATAGGTATGTGCATATCGTTATTTTCATTTCTACTTGTTATGCTTCCTATTTATGGATTTGTTAGCGTAATAGGCGTCCTGCTATCTGTTGTTGGGTTAATTCAAATAATACAAAAAAAGAGTAAAGGATATATTTTTGCAATAGTTGGTATTGTTACAGGAATACCTTTGGTTATTTTTAACATTATTTGGTCTATGATGATTTTTGAGTAAAAGATAAAAATAAAAAGAGAACAGCAGACAACTGCTGTTCTCTTTTTGTCTAAAACCACTTTTTCCTTTTAAGCCACAGATAAAAGCCTGACACCACGGTAACGCTCAAAACAATAACGTATATATAGCCGTATTTCCATTTAAGTTCGGGCATAAACTCAAAATTCATACCGTACCAGGACGCCACAACCGTAATGGGAAAAAATACAGTAGTAACAAGGGCAAAAACATTCATAGTTTTATTAAGGCGCATGTCCATACACGCCTGATAAGCGTCCCACAGGTGAACAATGCTGTCACGCAGCAAATCCACGTTTTCTTTAAGCCTTACTGCCTTATCTGTAAAAATAGAAAACTGTTTTAAACCTGCCTGCTCAAAAATCTCATTTTCGTTTTCCCTTAAAGCCTCGCTTATATCAATAAGCTGTTCATAGTACCCTCTTAATGACAGCAACTCTTTTTTCAGACTCAAAAGTTTTATATTAAAATTTTTGTCAAGATTATTTTTAAGCACCGTTTCTTCAAGAGTGTTTATCTGTTCCTGTGCCTCCTCAAATTCCTTGTTGTCTCCTGCAATAAGCACTTCAAAAAAACTGCACACTAATTTTTCAACTGTTATATTCTCGCAGGAGATTTTTGACATCAGGTTCATAAACATATCTCGGTTTGAACATTCATACTCTTTAACATTAACGATAAGTAAAAGATTTTTCTTTATATAAACGCCAATGGAATTTTTGCTTAAGCTGGGACTTTTGGCGCTTATCACGTTTATTTTTACAAAAGAATAGTCGTCAAAGCTCTCAATGTCGCAGGAGAAAAAACTGCTGTGCTGACGGCACATTTCCACCGTATGCTTGGCAAATCCAAGCTTTTTGTAATTTGCCAAAAGCTCGTTGTAATTTATATAACCAAGGCAGAGAGAGTTTTGATTTATCTCGTCAAAATTTGTAATTTCCAAATCATCTTCAAGTCTGTAAAGCATAATATCACCAAAAATATTTTTACA
>CALWVQ010000017.1 GCA_944385025.1 uncultured Eubacterium sp. | reverse complement strand
GAAAAAGGCTCTAAGCCCCGATTTTAAGGGGTTTAGAGCCTTTTGGCATAAGAAAAAGACGGTTTGGAAAACCGTCTTTTTTGGTCGAGGTGACAGGACTTGAACCTGCGGCATCCTGCTCCCAAAGCAGGCACTCTAGCCAAACTGAGTTACACCTCGATAATCATTAGCGAGCACCCGCAAGGATACTCGCTAATCTGGTGGAGGAGGGTGGATTCGAACCACCGAAGTCACTGACGACAGATTTACAGTCTGTTCCCTTTGGCCGCTCGGGAACTCCTCCTTATATATGACTACCGTACCATTGCTGATACGGTAGTTGCTGGAGCTGGTGAACGGACTCGAACCCCTGACCTGCTGATTACAAATCAGCTGCTCTACCAACTGAGCTACACCAGCGTATCTCCAACGCTTTAATAATATATCATAACTTGCCGATATAGTCAAGACTTTTTTAAAATTTTATTTTCCCCAATTTTCGATAACATTTTGTATCATTTCAGGGTCTTTTGTTGTAATATTATCGGGACTTATGACAAGCATTTTTTTAGCGGTGCGCTCCTTGTCAACAGTCCAAACGGAAAGTTTGTATCCCTTTTTAT
This sequence comes from uncultured Eubacterium sp., assembly GCA_944385025.1. Lineage (GTDB taxonomy): Bacteria > Bacillota > Clostridia > Oscillospirales > Acutalibacteraceae > Eubacterium_R. The sequence goes on along the minus strand of CALWVQ010000017.1, from coordinate 8,484 downwards.
GAAGCAAATCGGAAAGCTGTGAGTTGGCATATTTATAGTTGCAGTTTATACCCACTGCCCCTGACTCTTCTAACAACTCAATAAGTTTTTGCCTGTAAGAGTCTGAAAACAGGCGTGTTTTTTTAGGGCTGTAATTGAGATAATAGTCCATATTGGCACAGTCGGATTCCCTTACGGCGTCAACATTATATGTTTCTATGCCTGTGAGGAAAGACTGCTCAACAAGATTATAATTAAGCAAAAGCGCATACAAATCGTTAAGAACTCTTGTTTCTTTAATATCCAGATTGATTTTTATGTCAGTACCCTGCAAAAGCATAAAAGCGCTTTCCAGCTTTACGCCGTCATTATTTGTAACCACAATATCGTGGCTCATAACCAATGTACCGTCAGGTCTTTTTCTAATATCAAGTTCTATAATCTGAGGATTGTTTTTTATTGCAGTTTCTACAAATTCCAGTGTATTCATAGTGGTGCCGTAGGCGCCTGTATGAGCAGTAATTGTAAATCCTTCCACAAAAACCAGTTTCCTTTCATCATAAGATTTTGTGATTGCATAGTCTGCAACGCCCACTATCATTGCCACTGAAACGATAAATGCAAAAACCTGATAGCCAAAATGCTTTGCCCAAGTAGGCGTCATATTTCTTTTTAAAAATCTTTTAAATTTAACCCATTTGGACTTTTTTTCGGACATAACGAACACCTAAAAAATAAGGGGAGCATAATGCTCCCCCATTATTATGATTAATCTATATGGGAGCTGGCTGAATAGTTTGGTGCTTCCTTTGTGATTGATACATCGTGAGGATGGCTTTCTGCCAAGCCTGCGCCTGTAATCTTAATAAACTTTGCGTTAGTTCTAAGTTCCTCAATAGTATGACAGCCACAGTAACCCATACCGGAACGCAAACCACCCATCATCTGATAAATGGTATCGCCAAGCATTCCCTTGTAAGGAACACGACCCTCAACACCTTCGGGAACAAATTTCTTGGAGCCTTTCTGGAAATATCTGTCCGCGCTGCCCTGATTCATTGCGCCGAGAGAGCCCATACCACGATAAACCTTAAACTGACGGCCCTGGAAGATTTCAGTATCGCCGGGTGCCTCGTCGCAGCCTGCAACAAGTGAGCCTACCATAACTACCGAACCGCCTGCTGCGATAGCCTTAACGATTTCACCGCTGTACTTAATACCGCCGTCTGCAATAACAGGGATACCGTATTTATCAGCTCTTTCTGCTGAATCATATATAGCTGTAATCTGCGGAACGCCGATACCTGCAACTATACGTGTTGTGCAGATAGAGCCCGGTCCGATACCAACCTTAACAGCATCAGCGCCTGCCTTAATAAGAGCCTCGGTAGCGTCAGCGGTAGCAACATTACCAGCGATAAGTGAAATGTTTGGAAAAGCATTTTTAACAATGCCAACAGTTTTCATAATGTTCTGGCTGTGGCCGTGAGCAGAGTCAAGAACAAATGCGTCAACACCTGCGTCTGCAAGAGCCTTTGCTCTGTCAAGAACGTCGTTTGTAACGCCGATAGCAGCGGCACAGAGAAGTCTGCCTTCCTTATCTCTTGCAGTATTAGGATACTTAACGCTCTTTTCAATATCCTTAATTGTAACAAGACCTGTAAGCTTGCCATCCTTATCAACAAGAGGAAGTTTTTCAACCTTTGAATTCATAAGGATTTTTTTAGCCTCTTCAAGAGTGGTGCCCTCTTTTGCAGTTACGAGCTGTGATTTAGGAGTCATTACAGTTGAAATTTTAACGCTGTAATCTGACATAAAACGCATATCACGGTTAGTAAGGATACCAACAAGAGTACCGTCTGCCTCGCAGATAGGCACGCCGCTGATACGGTATTTATTCATAAGCTCCTCTGCATCAGAAGCGAGATGCTCGGGAGAAAGGAAAAACGGATTTGTAATAACGCCGTTTTCCGACCTTTTTACCTTGTCAACTTCGGTAGCCTGATCCTCAATAGTCATATTTTTGTGAATTACACCGATACCGCCTTCACGGGCAATAGCAATAGCCATACGAGATTCGGTAACTGTATCCATTGCTGCTGTCATTACAGGAATGTTAAGTGTAATATCTTTAGTAAGTTTTGTTTGAAGCTGTACCTTGTCAGGAGTAACATCGCTTTCTGCCGGAATAAGCAGAACATCATCAAATGTTAAACCTTCTTTTACAAACTTTGCACCATATTCGCTCATAAATCCGCCTCCGTTACATTAAATTATATATTAATATTTCTACTATGATAACATTTTTTATTTTATTATTCAAGTATTATTTTTTACAGCGTCGTATATTGCCTGAGCCGTATCTTCGGCAGTTTCCCTGTCGCAATTTATGGTAATATCAGCCCATTTTTTATAAAGAGGAAGCCTTTCGTTATACATATCAAGAAGAGTGTTGCCCTTTCTCATAACAACTCCCCTTGTTTTAAAATTGCTGATTCGTTTTTCCATATTTTCAAATCCCAGATTTAAAAATATCACAGTGCCCAAAGACTTGAGATGTTCCATAGCTTTGTCGGAATATACCACAGAGCCTCCGGTGGCTATAACTGTACCTTTAATGTCAAGGTTTAAAATAGCCTCTTCTTCAGCTTTTTCAAAATACTCTATACCCTTGGTATCAATAATATCCTGAAGGCTTATTCCCTCAATGTTTTGAATAAGCAAATCGGTGTCAAAAAAGTTTTTTAAAAGCATTTTTGCCACAATAACGCCGCAGGTTGATTTGCCGCAACCCGGCATACCTATTAAAACTACATTTGATTTCATTTTTTCACACCAACTTTTTTACATATTTCTGACATTTTACATTCGTCGCAAAGAGGTTTTCGTGCAGAGCAAACATCTCTGCCAAACAACACTATCCTGTGGCAGAAATCGCTCCCCTCCTCTTTAGGAATAATCTTTTTAAGGGCAAATTCAATCTTTTTCGGGTCTTTTTCAGCCACAAGACCTATTCTGTTGGAAATTCTGATCATATGAGTATCTACGACAATACTTTCCTTTCCGTAAACGTCGCCCACAATAAGATTCGCCGTTTTTCTGCCTACTCCGTTAAGGGTTATTAAATCCTCGATATTATCAGGCACTTTGCCGCCGAATCTGTCCCTCACGCCCAAAGCCATATCTACTATTGACTCCGCCTTGCTTTTATAAAAGCCGCAGCTGTGAATTATTTTTTCAATATCCTTAACGTCCGCATTGCAGTAATCGTCAAGGGTTTTGTACTTTTCAAAAAGGGCAGGAGTTACAAGATTTACCCTTGCGTCTGTGCACTGGGCAGACAGTCTGACTGCCACAAGAAGCTCAAAGGGATTTGAGGCGTTAAGTGAACATATTGCCTCAGGATAAAGCTCTTTCAATATTTCTACTGCTTTTAATGCTCTCTCTTTTTTAGTCATCACTTGTTTCCTTTTATTTTGTCCCAGTATGCCTTAAATGCCTGCTCATTTTTATTGGGACCGTACTCATAATAATGTTTGTTTTTGATTTTATCAGGTAGATACTGCTGATAAGTCCAATGATTTTCAAAATCGTGGGGATAAAGATAAAACTGACCCTTTACCTCTGCATCCTCACCGTCAAAATGCTTGTTTTGAAGCTGTCGGGGTATACTGCCGTAATTTCCTTTTTGAACGTCTGCCATTGCCTTGTCAATCGCCTGCTCGCCTGAATTACTTTTCGGCGCCGTCGCCACAAGGATTACTGCGTCGGCAAGGGGTATTCTTGCCTCGGGCAAACCTACCATCATAGCAATATCAACAGCCGCTTTTACAATAGGAATAATTTGTGGATAGGCAAGGCCAACATCCTCACAGGCACATACCATAAGTCGTCTGCAAGCAGAGGGCAAATCGCCCCCCTCAAGAAGCCTTGCAAGATAGTGCAGTGCGGCGTCAGGGTCGGAGCCGCGCATACTTTTTTGATATGCAGAAATTATGTCGTAATGCTCCTCGCCGTCTTTATCATACCTTACGGAGCTTTTTTGGGTAAGTTCATCGGCAAGCTCCATAGTTACAGTCTTTTTGCCTTTTTCAGTTTGGGCGGCATAAAAGCAGTTTTCAACTGAATTAAGCGCCTTTCGCACATCGCCGAAACAGGCTTTTGAAATTCTGTCGATTACTCCGTCCTGAATATCAAGTTCTACGTCATATTCCTTTGAAAGAAAGTCAAATCCTCTTTTTACGGCGGGTACAACGTCCCCGCTGTCAATAGGTTTAAACTCAAACACTGTTGAACGAGATAAAATAGCGGGATATATGTAAAAATACGGATTTTCCGTAGTAGATGCAATAAGAGTAATTTTTCCGTTTTCGATGAATTCCAAAAGACTTTGCTGCTGTCTTTTGTTAAAATACTGAATTTCGTCAAGGTAAAGAAGAATACCGTTGGGAGCTGAAAAAGTATCAATTTCGCTTACAATATCCTTGATATCCTGAGTAGACGCCGTGGTACCGTTAAGTTTTCTTAATGCGCGGTTTGTCCTGTTAGCGATAATTGACGCCACAGTAGTTTTGCCTACCCCTGACGGTCCGTAAAATATCAGGTTTGGAATATCGCCTGATTCTATCAGATTATAGAGTGCCTTGCCCTTTGTAAGCAGGTGCTTTTGACCTACTACATCGTCAAGAGTTGTGGGGCGTATTCTGTCTGCAAGAGGTTTGTTCATATTATTTCTCCTGTGTAATTTCCTGTGACGGCTTTGAATAAACACAGCCGCAGTAATTCTGTCTATACAAATCAAACTGCCTTGAAAGTTCTATTGAACGCTTATATCCCTCACGTTTTTTAAAATCGGAGGGGAGCCATTTTACACCCTGTTCGCTTTCTACATCAAAGCCTATTTCATTGATTTTCTGCGCGTTTTTCAGCGGACTTATGGAAAGGGTTGTGCAAAAATAGTCAAAGTTCTGATTTTTTGCCGTTTGGGCTGTTTTTTCAAGTCTTAAGCGGTAACAGCGAAAACATCTTTCTCCACCCTCGGCGCAGGCTTCATATCCCTTTGCACAGTCAAAAAACTCTGCAGGATTATAATCGCAGTCAAGAAATGATACTTTATTATTTGTCTTCATTTCGCCGATAAGTCTTATCTGCTCTGCTTTACGTTTTTCATACTCCTCTTTTTTTGAGATATTAGGATTATAGTAAAAAACGGTAACAGAAAAATACTGTGACAAATATTCAAGCACATAACTTGAACAGGGAGCACAGCAACTATGCAGTAAAAGAGAGGGCGTAATGTCCTCTCTCTCTAACTGCTGTATTATTTTGTCTAACTCTTTTTGATAGTTAATCTTGTTCATCAGCTTAAATAATTCTTTGGATTTGAACGAACGCCGTCAAATCTTATTTCAAAATGACAATGCGGTCCTGTAGAATTTCCCGTGGAACCGCTTTTGGCAATAACCTGACCCTTCTTAACAGAGTCACCTGCGGATACCAAAATATTGGAATTGTGGGCATAAAGAGTTACTACCGAACGTCCTTTTTTATCAGTTCCGTGATATATCATTACGTATTTGCCATAGCTGTCCTCAAGATTTTTAACAGCTATTACTATACCTTTTTGAGCCGCAACTACATTAGAACCTGTTGGACAAGGAAAATCTATTCCGCCGTGATACTGACCTGAGGAATAGTTTGGATAACCTGCCGAAATACTTGTATGTTTAGGCACAGGATACACCATATTGAGAACAGCGTCCGACTTAGAATAAACGTCGCTTTCGTTAATTTCAGGCACGCTTACGTAATCGTCAATATCTCCTGCAACAGCAGTAGTTATCTCGTCCGGTGATTTAATACCTGCAATAAGCTGTTGAATTTCGTTTTCAACTGCCTCAAGCAGTTCCTTATCAACGTTTCTAAATTCAGTATACTGTTTGTTTTGTGCTGTAAGCTGGGCAAGAAGGCTGTCACTTTCTGCTCTGTCCGTGGCAAGAATAGCTTTTTTTTGTGCAATTACAGCACTGTTTTCCTCAATTTTATCCTGCTTCTCGTCAAGAGTAGCCTTTTGTTCATCGAGCTGTTTTTTTGCCGTTTCGTATTTTGCAACTCTCTCGTCAAGTCCGTCTTGCTTTGTGACAATTATTTCTGTTTGCTCCTGCACTTCTTTCAGCAGTTCTGTATCGCTCTTTGAAACTGAACGTATCATCTCATATCTTGTAAGGAAACTTGAAATATCCTTACAGGTAAGAAGAGCCGTGAGGATGTTGAAATCACCGCTTACATACATAACCTTAAGTCTGTAACAATAAGCCTCATAAACACTTTCAAACTTTGTTTGAAGCTTATCAAGCTCTTTGCGGGTGGTTTCCACCTCTTTTGAAAGTTCGTCAAGTACTTTTTGATTTTTTTCAATTGACGGTATGAGCTTATCAATATCCTCCTGAATGGAGAAATTCTGCTCTTCCAAAATAGTAAGCTGTTCGTTTATGTAGCCAATCTTCTGGTCAAGAGTATCAATATACTCCACTGTGACCTTTGAAGACTTTTCAAGCTCGGCAAGCTTTTGTTCAGCTAACGCAAGGTTTTCTTCAAGCTCATTTTGCTGTTTATCCAGCATTTCCTGAGCCTCTTCCTTGGTGATTTTATCAGAATCCTGCTTATTGCTGTCAGGACTGGTTGTCACAACTGTGACCGCAGTGGTCGTTTCAGACGTGTTGTCTTTTGACTCGTCATTTTTTGCATATGCGGAAAATGAAACGGTGGAAGATGCAACAACCGTAACCGCCATAACAAAGCAAAGTATCTTTTTATTCACTTAAATACCCCTTTCACTAAATGTTATGGCAAATAAGGCACAGGATTTACACAATGCTCATAAAGAGCATCCGGTGTTCTAACCTCAAAATGACAATGGGGACCTGTGGAATTTCCTGTTGAGCCTGCATAAGCAATTAACTGACCCTTTGAAACGCGGTCACCCTCTTCAACAACCCTTGAAGAATTGTGAGCGTAAAGAGTATAAACGTAATTGCCTGATGAATTTTTCTTATCGTGCATTATAACGATATACCTGCCGTAGCTGTGGTAACCTCCCCCTGTATTTGAACAGGAGCAAGGACTGTGGTAGGTTATATCCTTTGAAATAATTACTATACCCGATTCTGCCGCAACTACCTTTGCACCGCTGTTGCAGGCAAAATCAACACCTGTGTGACCTGCGTATCCGGCGCTGCCGTAACCTGTTGTAATTGTTGTCTGGCTGGGAACGGGATATGTCATCGACAGTTTTGATGAAGACGGTTTTGTTGTAGTGGTTTGACCCTGAGAGCCGCTTCCGGAAGGAGTTGTGGTGCTTGGCTTATTTTGGCTCTGCTCCAATTCCTCTTTATATTTTTCTGCTGCCGCCTCAATTTCTGCGTTAATTGCCGCCAAATCCTCAAGGTCGGAATTTCTGTATTCGCTATAAGTTTTTGTCTGCTGATGAAGCTTTTGGAGAAGCTTGTCAGACTCGCTTTTTTCACTTTCGTACTGTGACTGTTTGTCTTTATACGTAACCTGCTGGGCTTCCAAGTCTTTAATTGTGTTTTGAAGTGAAATTTCGTTTTCCTCAAGAGTTTTTTGAGTATTGCTGATAGAGGTCTGTTTTTCCTCCATCTCGTTTTTAAGGGCAAGGATTTTTTCACCCTCGTCCATTAACTCTTGAAGCAGGGTTTTATCTGAAACAGCAACCCTTTTTATCATTTCAAGCCTTGTGAGAAAAGACGAAATATCATCGCAGGTTAAAAGCAGTTCAATCATACTTGTGTTGCCGCTTATATAGAGAGCTTTTGCCCTTTCTCCGTATTCGTCAAAGGTCAAATCAAATTCCTGCTGAAGCTTTTCGCTTTCAACTGCCATTTCCTCAATCTGCACCTTCAAAGCCTTTAAGGTTTCTTCGTTTTCCTTATGCTGATTTTGGAGTGACTGTATTTTATCCTGTGAATTATCAATCTGCTGTTGAGAAAGGGTAAGCTCTTTTTTTAGATACTCTATTCTTTCATCAAGAGCATTGATATATTCTTCGGTTTCCTTTGACTGCTGACCCAGAGAGTCCAGCTTGCTGTTAATTTCCTTTAATTTCTGCTCAAGAGCCGCCTGCTGTTCTTCAAGGGAAAGCCCCTGCGAGCTGTCAGCCTTTTCCGCTGCCACAGCGGCAGAAGACGGAGAAGCGCAGACTGACCCTATAACAAAGCAGAAAGCCAATAAAACAGACATGGCTTTCATTGAAAATTTTGACTGTTTCATTGACTTCACTCCCTAATTCTTATTATGTATTATTTCTTATTATGTATTATCGTTGTGATTTTATTTCTTAATTTTGATAAAAAATAGAATTTACAGATAGTTCATCGGATTAACGGCAGTACCGTTTACACGCACCTCAAAGTGACAGTGAGGTCCTGTTGAGTTACCGGTTGAACCGCTCTTTGCAATCATCTGACCTCTTGTAACTTTCTGTCC
>CALWVQ010000016.1 GCA_944385025.1 uncultured Eubacterium sp. | reverse complement strand
GTTACGTTATGAAATACCTTGACGAGAGAGGACTGCTTGCCACTACTCCGAAGGCTGAAATTGACAGACTTACTGAAGGATGCACAGGCATTAAGCGTACAACAGGCCAGCACCCCGGCGGAATGGTAGTTGTGCCTGACAAGTATACTGTCGAGGACTTTACACCTATTCAGTATCCCTCAAACGATGAAAAGAAGGGTACATACACAACCCATTTTGATTTTAAAAATTCACTTCACGATACTTTGCTCAAGCTGGACGAGCTTGGTCACGATAATCCGACCCTGTATAAGTATCTTGAAGATTCAACAGGTATTCCTGTAATGGACGTTGATTTGTCCGACCCAAAGCTTTATCAGCTTATTACGTCCACCGAGCCAATCGGCGTTTCACCTGAGGATATTGACTGTAATACAGGCACTCTTGCAATTCCTGAAATGGGTACCCCCTTTGTAATCGGAATGCTTGAGGAGGCACAGCCAAAAACCTTTGCCGATTTACTCCAAATTTCAGGACTTTCCCACGGCACAGATGTTTGGCTGGGTAACGCACAGGAGCTTATCAAAAACGGCACCTGCGATATTTCGCAGGTTATCGGATGCCGTGATGATATTATGACATATCTTATCCATAAGACCGAAAACTACGAGCAGGAAACCGGCAAGGAATCTCCTTTAAAGAAGATTGACTGCTTTAAAATTATGGAGTATACCCGTAAAGGTAAAGCACCGAAAGAATTGCCGCCTTATGAGGAGGCAATGAAAACAGTAGGTGTTGAGCAGTGGTATATTGAATCCTGCTACAAGATTAAGTACATGTTCCCCAAGGCACACGCAGCAGCATATGTAATTGCCGCTTTGCGCCTTGCGTGGTATAAAATATATTATCCTATTAATTTCTATTCCGCTTACTTTACTGTTCGAGGCGGTGCTATTGACGCAGTTGCGGCTGTTGAGGGCAAAGCAGCAGTAAAAAGAAAAATGGAAGAGATTAAACTTAAAGGTAACGATAAAACTGCAAAAGACGAAAGTACATACGTTGTCTTGCAGATTGTTATTGAAATGCTTGCAAGGGGAATAGAGTTTCTTCCTGTTGATATTTATAAGTCAGATGCAAGGATTTATCGTATTGAGGACGGTAAAATACGTCTTCCATTCGGTGCAATCGACGGCATAGGCGAAAACGCTGCAAAAGCTATTGCCAAAGCAAGAGATGAGGGCGGAGAGTTTATGTCTTACGACGACCTTATGGCACGAGCAGGCATAGGTAAAAGTGTTGTTGACGCTCTTAAAGAAGCAGGTGCTCTCGGCGATATGCCTGAATCAGACCAAATTTCCTTATTTTAATTATCACTTGACATTAGTATAGTAATGTGGTAGCATATTACCACTCTACTATACTAAAGCGAGAAAGGGCGCAGATTGTTCTGCGGTGATTTATATGAAAAGATATTCAAAAATTACGCCACAAGGCAGTAAAGACCTTTTGTTTGAAGAGTGCGACGACAGAAGAAGAGTTGAATCCGTTTTGTCTGCTCTTTTTAAGGAAAACAATTATCGTAAGGTAATGACTCCCACAATAGAATATTTCGACGTATTCAACAGCGATAATTTGGGAATAGAGGCGGAAGAAATGTATAAACTTTCCGACAATCAGGGAAGAACTACCGTTTTACGCCCTGATAATACAGCCCCTATTGCCAGACTTGTTGCCACCCGTCTTTCAAAGGATGATTTTCCTGTAAGGCTTTATTACAATCAAAATGTTTATGTCAGAAACAAACAGCTTGCAGGAAGAACTGATGAAATAGAGCAAAGCGGCATTGAACTTATCGGCGACGGTAGTATGGACGCTGATATTGAGGTAATTTCAATGGCTTATGAAGCGTTGAAACGAAATGAAGTTAAGTCATTTAAGCTGGAGCTTTGCCACGCAGGATTCTTTAATGCAATTCTTGAAAAGATGAATTTAACGCCTTCTCAAAAAGCCGATATATGCAGTTTTATCGAATGTAAAAACTATTCTGCACTTGGCGACTTGCTTGATAAATTGGGCGATACTACCGAAGCAAAGGTTATTAAGAAATTACCAAGGCTTTTCGGCGATGTAAATGTTATTGAAGAGGCTAAAGCACTCTATAATGACAAAACGGCAAACGATGCTCTTGATTATCTTAAAGAAGTTTATGAAAAGCTTTGTTCTTTAGGTTTTAAAGATAATATACTTATTGATTTGAGCCTTGTAAACAGAAGTAACTATTACACAGGCGTTATATTCAGAGGATATGCACAGGGCAGCGGTGTTACCATTGTGTCCGGCGGACGATATGACAATCTAATTGCAGAGTACGGTCTTGATGCTCCCGCCGTTGGTTTCGGTGTAGATGTATCTTCGCTTTGTGATATTATGCACGAGGAGATTAATATTGACAGACCTCTTCGTATTGCTCTTACAAAGGGCAGACTTGAAAAGTCATCTGTGGCTCTTTTCAAAACTATGGGGCTTGATACAACACAGCTTGAAAATAAAGGCAGACGACTGATTCTTCCTGTAGGTAATTTTGAGGCTGTTTTATCAAAAGCGCCTGACGTAATTACATACGTTGAGCACGGCGTTTGCGATATCGGTGTTGTAGGTAAGGATACGATAGTTGAACACAGCAACTCTTTTTACGAGGTAATCGACCTTAATATCGGCAAGTGTAAATTTGCCCTTGCCTGTCCTAAAGGCACTGATTTCTTTTCGGGATATAAACGTAAAACTGTTGCCAGCAAATACCCTCGTGTAGCAAAAGAATACTTTAAATCAAAGGGTATGGACGTTGATATAATTAAGATTGAGGGCAGTGTGGAGCTTGCACCTCTTCTCGGTTTGGCGGACGGTATTGTTGATATTGTGGAAACAGGCTCAACACTTCGTGAAAACGGACTTGAGGTTGTTGACGATATTATGCCGATTTCTGCAAGAGTTATTGTTAATATGGCGTCAATGAAACTTCGTAAGGACGAGATTGAGGCTTTCCTAAACGATTTGGAATTAGCTTCAAAGGTGTAAAGGAGAAGAAAATGAACATTACAAAAGCTAACGGTAAGGCAGAATACGCTCTGATAGAAAATCTGAAAAAAAGAGCGGGGGAAACTGATAAAAAGGTTGTTGAAATAGTTACTAACATTATCAACTCTGTGAAGGAACAGGGGGACGAGGCAGTAAGAGAGTTTACTGTTCGTTTTGACGGCTCCGTGCCTAAAAAAACAGTAATTAGCAAAGAAGAGCTTAATTCTTATCTTGATTTGGTAGATGAGGACTTTAAATCTGCTTTGATAAATGCAAAAAATAATATTTACGATTTTCATATGCGTCAGGCACAGCAATCTTGGATGACCACAAAGGAAAACGGCGTAATTATGGGGCAGAGAGTCAGAGGACTTAAAAGAGTAGGAATCTATGTTCCCGGCGGTACTGCCGCTTACCCTTCTTCTGTGCTGATGAATGCTGTTCCTGCTAAAATTGCAGGAGTAGAAGAAATAATTATGGTTACTCCTCCTGCAAAGGACGGTAATCCTAATCCTGATATTATGGCGGCTGCCGCTGTTGCCGGAGTAGATAAGGTATTTCTTGTGGGCGGCGCACAGGCAGTTGCGGCTCTTGCTTACGGTACAGAGAAAATACCTAAAGTTGATAAAATCGTGGGTCCCGGCAACATCTTTGTAGCTACTGCAAAAAAACTCCTTTACGGTGTTGTTGATATTGATATGGTGGCAGGACCGTCTGAAATTCTTATTGTTGCAGACAAGTCTGCCAAACCTGCTTTTCTTGCGGCAGATTTAATGAGCCAGGCAGAACACGATGTTCTTGCCTCAGCAATACTTCTTACAACTTCGGGTGAAATAGCGAGAGCAACCGCAAGAGAAATTGACAGACAGATTAAATATCTTGAAAGACAGGAAATTATAGAAAAATCGTTAAACAATTTTGGTGAAATTATTGTTTGTGAAAATCTTGAACAGGCGATAGAATTTGCAAACGAGCTTGCACCTGAGCACCTTGAAATGTGTGTTGAAGAACCTTTAAAATATATAGGTAAACTTGATAACGCCGGCTCGGTATTTTTGGGCAATTATTCACCTGAACCTTTGGGTGACTATTATGCAGGTCCTAACCACGTTCTTCCCACAAGCGGTACTGCAAGATTTTTCTCACCGCTTTCAGTTGACAGCTTTATTAAAAAGAGTTCATTTATTTACTATACTGAAAACGAACTTAAAAAAGCCAAGGATGATATTGTAAAGCTTGCTGATACAGAGGGGCTTACCGCCCACGCTAACTCAATCAAGGTTAGATTTGAATGAAAAAGACTTTAAAATCATTGGCAAGTCTTGTGATAGTTTTGGCGTTTTTCAGTGTGTGTTTTTATACTGCGTCAAGTAAACTTGATTCTTTGGATAATTCTCCGGTCAATTCTTACGTCAAGAAAAAAGACGGAATAACAGTGCATTTTTTCGATGTAGGGCAAGGTGACTGCGAGTTTGTTGAATTTCCAAACGGCGAATGTATGATTATCGATGCTTCTACAGATTCGTACAGCGAAACCATAATAAGCAAAGTAGAAAATCTGGGTTATTCTAAAATTGATTACGCAGTTGCAACCCATCCCCACGATGATCATATAGGCGCGCTTGATAATGTTGTTGAGCATTTCGAGATAGGCGAATTTTATATGCCCGACGTGTCAACTTCATCAAAGTGCTACAATGACTTAATCACAGTCCTTAATGAAAAGAATATTGAGGTAAGCACGGCAGAATCAGGCGTTACGATTTTAAACGGCGGAGATTTGCTTGTGGAAATTTTGTCTCCTGCTGATAAAACTTACAGTGATTCCAATGACTACTCTGCCGTAGTAAAAATAACCTACAAAGATAATTCGTTTATTTTTATGGGCGACGCACAGTCGACGGTGGAAAATCAGCTTGTTGATAACTACGGCGATTACATTGATGCTGATGTGCTTAAAGTAGGTCATCACGGAAGCTCAAGTTCTTCAAGCGAGGAATTTTTGTCGGCAGTAACTCCTAAATTCGCCGTTATTTCCTGCGGCGAGGATAATCCTTATGACCATCCGAATGAAGACGCTGTTAACAGGCTTGAAAAAAGCGGAGCTGAAATTTATTGTACAGATGAGTGCTCCTCAATTGCCGTAAACTGCGACGGCAGCGACAATTTTGATATAACATTTGAATGAGGTGTTTTATGAGAACAGCAAAAATTGAAAGAAACACAAAGGAAACACAGATAACCGTTGAACTTAATCTTGACGGTGGAGAAGTTGACATTTCCACAGGAATAGGTTTTTTTGACCATATGCTTACAGCCTTCGGCGTTCACGGAGGGTTCGGACTTAAAGTTTCTGTAAATGGTGATTTAGAGGTTGATACTCACCATACAGTAGAAGATACCGGTATAGCCTTGGGAATGGCTTTTAAAGAAGCGCTGGGCGATATGGGCGGAATTGTTAGATATGGTTCTTTCAGTATTCCTATGGATGAAGCTTTGGCAAATTGCGTTCTTGATATTTCAAACAGACCGTTTCTTGTTTTTAAGGCATCTTTTGAGCAGGAATTTTGCGGCGATTACGAAACCTGCGTTACAGAGGAGTTTTTCAGAGCGTTTGCAATGAATTCCTGTATAACGCTTCATATCAGCGTTCCTTACGGGGCGAATGCACACCACGAAATTGAAGCAATTTTCAAGGCTGTTGCCCACGCATTAAAAACTGCTGTGCGTAAAAATGAAGACGGCAGTGTTCTTTCAACAAAAGGAGTTTTATAATGATAATTTTTCCCGCCATAGATATTATTGCAGGCAAACCTGTCAGACTTTATAAAGGCGATTTTAATACGGCAAAACAGGTTGCCGACGACCCTGTGGAAACTGCTTTGGAATTTGTAAAAGCAGGCTGTCAGTGGATACATACGGTTGATTTGGACGGCTCTTTAAAAAAAGAACCTGTTAACAGCGAAACATTCATAAGAATTGCCAAAGAAACACCGTTAAAGGTGGAGCTTGGCGGCGGTATCCGCACAATGAAGGATATTGATTTCTACGTTAATAACGGTATCAGCAGAATCGTTTTGGGCTCTGTGGCATTGAAAAATCCCGAACTTGTTAAAGAAGCTGTTAAGGAGTATGCAGATAAAATAGCAGTGGGAATTGACGCCAAGGGCGGCTATGTAGCAACAGAAGGCTGGCTTGAGAAAAGCGACGTTTATTTTACGGACCTTGCAAAGAAAATGGAGGATATGGGAGTAAAAACTATTATCTTTACCGACATAAGCAAGGACGGAACTTTAACTGGTCCTAACATTGAACAGCTTGTTGAAATTAATAATGCAGTAAGCTGCGATATAACTGCTTCCGGCGGTGTAACCGAAATCGCAGATATTCTTGCACTGCGTGACAAAGGACTTTACGGCGCCATCTGCGGCAAAAGTATTTATGAGGGAACTCTTGATTTGAGAAAAGCTGTGGAGGTTTGCGCAAATGATTGATGTTGAAAAATATTTTAAAAAGTCAGATTTAATACCTGCAATAGTGCAGGAAGACAGCACGGGAGAGGTGCTGATGCTTGCTTATATGAACAGAGAGTCTATGAGAAAAACTCTTGAAACAGGTTATACGTGGTTTTACTCGCGTTCAAGGCAGGAACTTTGGAATAAAGGAGCAACTTCAGGTCATCTTCAGAAAATTGTTTCTATTTACGGCGACTGCGATGACGATACACTTCTTATAAAAGTTATTCAGACAGGCGCCGCCTGCCACACAGGAAATCACAGTTGCTTTTTTCAAGAAATTAAAGGAGAATTTTAATGGATTATATTAAGAATGAATATCAGATAATACTTGACAGAAGAGCAGATAAGCAGGAGGGTTCATATACCTGTTATCTTTTTGAACAGGGAATTGATAAGATATTAAAAAAAGTCGGCGAAGAATGTACCGAAATGGTAATTGCCGCTAAAAATAACGATAAGGAAGAAACAGTTTACGAAATAACTGACCTAATATATCATACGCTTGTAATGATGGCTAATCAGGGCATTACTCCGGAAGACATTGAAAAAGAGCTGGAAAAAAGAGCCCTTAAAGCAGGTAATCTTAAAAAGTTTCACGTGGTGGATAAAAATACGTAATGTCTTTAAAAAAGTGGATTGTGGCACAGGCTGATAAAGAAAAAGCCTCTGTAATAAGTGAAAAACTGAATATTGACCCGTTTATAGCGTTTTTGCTTGTTTCAAGGGGAGTGGACAACGAGTTGTCAGCTTTAAACTTTTTGTCTTCTGCCTGTGAAATTACGTCACCTTTTTCTTTAATCGATATGGATAAGGCAGTTGACAGAATTAATACTGCCTTGGAAAACGATGAAAAAATTTGTATTTACGGTGATTATGACTGTGACGGTGTAACGTCTACTGCCTTGCTTTACAGTTTTTTTGAAAGTATCGGAGCAGACGTTATCTATTATATCCCAAACCGTCTTTCAGACGGCTACGGAATGAACACAAGCGCCATCGATTATATTAAGTCACAGGGAACTGATTTGATTATTACCGTAGATAACGGAATATCTGCAATTGAAGAAGCTGATTACATCGCATCTTTGGGAATGGATCTTATAGTTACCGATCACCACCAAATTGGTGATAAACTGCCTAAAGCGGTTGCTGTTATAAATCCTCACAGACACGAAAATGAAATGAATTTCTGCGATTATGCAGGGGTGGGGGTAGCGTTTAAGCTTGCTTGCGCCGTTTATGACGGCGATGCAGGTGATTTGCTGGAACAGTATGCTGATTTGGTTGCTATAGGTACAATAGGCGACGTTGTTCCCCTTAAAAACGAAAACCGCTGTATTACCAAATACGGAATTAATTTAATAAATCAGAGTTCGAGATTGGGCATCGCCGCATTAAGACAAGCAGCAGGTAATTATGATAGTGAATTAAGCGCTGTTGACATTGCCTTTCAAATATGTCCGAGAATTAATGCAGCAGGCAGAATGGATGATGCAAACAGGGCGGTAGAACTTCTTTTAAGCGATGATTACGAAGAAGCAAGGTTTAAAGCGCAACAGCTTAATGACGAAAACATCCATCGTCATCAGGTGGAAACAAATATACTCGACTCTATTAAAGAAAAAATAAACAACGATTCAAATCTGTCACAAGACAGGGTAATTGTTATTGACGGCGAAGGTTATCACCACGGAGTAATAGGTATAGTTGCCGCGCACCTTGTTACGTGTTACAATAAGCCTGCAATAGTTATCGGAGTTGATGAAAACGGCGATTGCACAGGCTCTGCAAGGAGTATTGAGGGATTTAATATTTATGAAGCAATATCGAATTGTGGGAATTTGCTTACACATTTTGGCGGTCATCCTCTGGCTGCCGGGCTTGGAATAAAGAAAGAGGACATTCCCAAATTCAGAAAGCAGATTAATCTATTCGCACGTGATAATTATCCTGTTATGCCTGTTCAGACACTTAAACTTGACTGTAAGCTTTCTCCGTTTTATATTAATCTTGATTTGGTGGACAGCCTTGTAGCTCTGGAGCCGTACGGTGCAGAAAATCCTGAGGCGGTTTTCGGGCTGTTTAATGTTAACCTTATTTCAGTAACTCCTGTAAGTGACGGTAAGCACGTCAGGTTTGAGGTGGAGAAAAAAGGAAAAGTATTTAAAATTATTCAGTTTAGAACTGCTGTTGGCGATGTTGCATACAAACGCGGCGACAAACTTGATTTTGCTGTAAAAATTTCAAAAAGCCTGTATAAAGGGAAGTACTATCTTTCTATTAAAAGCGTAGGCGTTAGAAAAAGCGGTATCGACGACGACAGATATTTTAAAGAAAAAGCGGATTATGAGCTCTTTAATTTAGGTAACAACAGTGAAACGGAAATTTATCCAGACAGAAAATGTTTTACTGAAGTATATAAATTTTTAAGGCAGAATAACGGCTGGAAATACACTTTAGAAGATTTGTATTTTGCTCTTGACCAAGTTGTTAGCTACGGTCAGCTTTGCTACGCTGTAAAAGCTTTTGAAGAGGCAGGGCTTGTCAGCCTTTCCGACTCTTCTATTACACTAAACAACTACAAAGGCAAGGCAGATCTTGAAAACACAAACGTAATTAAAACCTTGAAGGGAAGGCTTAATATTGAGTGATACAGTTTACACAGACGATTATAATGACGGTTTTGAAGAATTTTTCAGTGAAATAAAGAAAAACCCTCAATATGACTGTGACAAAATAGAAAAAGCTTATAAGCTTGCCCATGACGCCCATAAAAATCAACGCAGGCGTTCGGGCGAGCCGTATATTATGCACCCTGTGGCTGTTGCCAAAATTCTCTTTAAGCTGGGTATGGATAACGAGTGCATTATCGGCGCTCTTCTTCACGATGTTGTGGAGGATACCGAATATAACATTGACTACATTAGAGAGCAGTTCGGCGACGAGGTTGCTCTTCTTGTTGACGGCGTTACAAAGCTGGGTCAAATTCCTCTTTCAACAAGGGAAGAGGTGCAGGCTGAAAATATTCGTAAAATGTTTATGGCAATGAATGAGGACATACGAGTAATTATTATCAAGCTCTGCGACAGACTTCATAATATGAGGACTCTCCAGCATATGCCCCCATATAAGCAAAGAGAAAAAAGTCTTGAAACATTGGAAATTTATGCTCCGATCGCTCACCGTTTAGGTATACGTCCTATCAAGGAAGAGCTTGAAGATTTGGCAATTTATTATCTTGACCCTATTGCGTATAAAGAAATTGAAAAAAATCTTTCTATGCAGAAAGAACAGGGCGAGGCTTTTTTAAAGGAGATTACAACACAGATAAAAGAAAAAATAGAACCTGTTATGAAAAACGTGCAGATTACCTCAAGGGTTAAATCTGTTCACGGTATTTTCCGTAAGGTATATATGAAAGGCAAGGATTTTGAGCAGATTTTTGATATATATGCCGTCAGGATTATAGTTGATTCTCTTATTGACTGTTATAACGCTCTCGGCATAGTTCACGATATGTATAAGCCCATTCCAGGCAGATTTAAAGACTACATTTCTATGCCTAAACCTAATATGTACCAATCGCTTCATACTACCGTTTTGTCTCAATCAGGAATTCCTTTTGAAATTCAGATAAGGACTTGGGAGATGCACAGAACTGCAGAATTCGGTATTGCTGCTCACTGGAAATATAAGCTGGGCAAAGGCGGCAAGGATGAAATGGATAACCGCCTTGAGTGGATACACAGAATGCTTGAAACAGGCAATAATACCGATACTGCCGAAGAGTTGGTAGCAAATATAAAGGGCGATTTATCTGTTGACGAAGTGTTTGTATTTACACCAAAAGGAGATGTAAAATCTCTTCCTAAAGGTTCTACCGTTATCGACTTTGCCTATGCTATCCATTCTGCCGTAGGCAATAAAATGGTTGGCGCCAAGGTAAACGGTAAAATCGTAAACCTTGACTATCAAGTCAAAACAGGTGAGATTGTAGAAATTCTCACATCAAATCAGCAGGGTAAAGGCCCCAGCAGAGATTGGCTAAAGATAGTTAAAACCGGTGAATCAAGAAGTAAGATTCGCGCTTGGTTTAAGAAAGAAAAAAGAGAAGAAAATATTGTTCGCGGCAAAAGTGAAGTTGAGCACGAGCTTAAACGAAACTTTATCCGCCTTGAAGACAGCGAAAAGTACGAGGCTTTTCTTAAAAAAATTGCGGAAAGACAGCACTGCACAAACCTTGACGATTTTTATGCGGCAGTGGGATACGGCGGTATTCAGATTACAAGGCTTATGCCTGGTATTAAAGACGAGTACAACCGTAACTGGAAACCAAGTGAAACAGCGCCTCAAAAGCCTGTTTTAAATGTGGAAAGCAATACTTCTTCCAAAAATTCAGGCGGTGTAGTTGTCGAAGGTATTGACAACTGCCTTGTTAAGATGGCAAGGTGCTGCACACCTGTTCCCGGTGAAGAAATTATTGGATTTATTAACCGCGGTACAGGTCTTACAATACACAGAAGAGACTGTGTAAACGTTCCCAAAAACATCGAACTTTCCGCCGAACCTGATCGCTGGGTAAATGCCCACTGGGACAGCAATGTTCAAATAGAGGCACGCTCTACATTAGATGTTTATGCTATCGACCGTGACGGCGTGGTGCTTGATATTGCCACAAAAATGGCTAATTCACACGTAAAAATTCATTCAATTAACGCCAGACCCATTAACGACGGCAACTGCCTTACAACTTTAACTATTTCCGTTAACTCAAGGGAGCATCTTGACAGTATTGTTAAGACGCTTAATAAGGTTGACGGCGTTTATCACATAGAAAGAAGCGGTGGCTGATGAAAGCTGCAATACAAAGAGTTAAATATTCAAACGTTGTAGTTGAACAACAAGAAATAGGCGCTGTAAATCAAGGATTTTTAGTGCTTTTAGGTGTTGAAGACGGTGATACCAAAGCTGAAGCCGATAAACTTATAAAAAAAATTCCTGTGCTTCGTATTTTTGAAGATGAGAACGGGAAAATGAATTTATCCTGTCTTGATATTGACGGGGAAATACTTGTTGTTTCACAGTTTACTCTCTGTGCCGACTGTTCCCACGGCCGCCGTCCAAGCTTTATAGGCTCTGCTCCTCCTGATGTTGCTAAGAGTCTTTACGAATATGTTGTTGACGGCCTTAAAAAAAGCGGAGTAAAAAAAGTGGCAACAGGCGAGTTTGGTGCTGATATGAAAGTCAGTCTGCTTAACGACGGACCTGTTACCATTATTCTTGACAGTAAGGATTTGAAATAATGATTAGTATAAAAACTGCCGTATTCGGCGCACTTGAAAATAACTGTTATCTGTTGACCGATGAAAATTCAGGTAAATCTGCTTTGATAGATTGTACCGAAAGCAGTGCCAAAATGCACGAATTTATTAAAGGCGCAAAGTTGGAGTATATACTTCTTACCCACGGTCATTACGACCATATAGGCGGAGTTGCGGATATTAAAGAACTTACGGGAGCAAAGGTTGTAATTTCAAAAGAAGATGAGCATATGCTTTCATCCTCAAGAGGGAGTCTTGCTGCGTTTTGCGGTGTAAGTCAAAAAAATTCCGCCGCTGATATTGTTGTCAGTGACAAAGATATTATTACGCTGGGTGAAACTGAAATAAAAGTTATGTCTACTCCTGGGCACACCAAAGGAAGCGTTTGCTATATTTGCGGCGATGTTATGTTCAGCGGTGACACTCTGTTTTTCTGTTCCTGCGGAAGAACGGATTTCCCAGGCGGTGACAGCAGGGAAATGATGCAAAGCCTTAATAAAATAGCTGATATTAAGGAAAATCTAACAGTTTATCCCGGCCACGACAGGCAAACTACTCTTGATTTTGAAAGAGCAAATAATCCTTACATTAACAGGTGAGTATATGGTACTTAATGTTATAAACCACCCTTATGAGTTTGATATGAAAAATCTTTGCACCATATTTTTTCCTTATGAAAAAATAAAAATGCAGGGCAGTGAAGAAATTGTTATAACCACGAAAAAAGACGGCAGCTGCCTTACGGTAGATGCCGTTGTCTATGATAAGCGGCTTTGTGAAAATTATAAGCTTGTTTCAGGAGAAGATGAGCAAACGGCAATGTCTGCGCTTCTTTATGACGTGTTAAGTGATATTTTGGGATTTAAGCCGCCTTGGGGGATTCTTTTCGGTGTCCGTCCTGCAAAGCTTATGCACAGATTTGTTGAACAAATGGGTGAGGAAAAAGCAAGAGCATATTTTATAAATGATTTTCTTGCAACTCCTGAAAAAACGAATCTTGCAATTGAGGTTATGAAACACGAAAATCAAATAATAAGCCTTTCAGGTGAAAATTCTTTTTCACTTTATGTTTCAATACCGTTTTGCCCTACAAGATGTTCCTATTGTTCTTTTGTTTCTCATTCAATTGAGCGTACAAAAGCGTTGGTGAGCCCGTATGTTGAGCTTTTGTGCAAGGAGTTAAAAAGTATAGCCCAAGTTGCGAAAAACCTTTCTCTTCGCCTTGAAACAGTTTATTTCGGCGGGGGTACGCCCACTACATTAAATTCTAATCAGCTTTATACAATTCTTAAAACTATTGAGGAGAATTTTGATTTGTCTAATGTAAGGGAATATACCGTCGAGGCGGGCAGACCAGATACTGTCACTGAAGAAAAATTGCTTACGCTGAAAAGCGCAGGCGTTTCACGTATCAGCATAAATCCTCAAAGCTTTAACGACGAGGTGCTTGAGGCAATAGGCAGGAGACATACTGCAAAACAGACAATAGATGCGTATAACCTTGCAGTAAAGAGCGGTTTTGATAATATCAATATGGACTTTATTGCGGGTCTGCCAAAGGATAATCTTGACTCTTTTAGAAACAGTATTGATACTGCTGTTAATTTGGGCGCAAATTCTGTCACCGTACATACGCTTGCTTTAAAATCGGGAGCTTATATGGTTACCAAGGATTTAACCTTTGATTTGAGTGACAGAATAACTACAAGTGATATGGTAGATTATTCCTATAACAAGTTAAGTTCAAGCGGGTATTATCCGTACTATATGTATAGACAGTCAAAATCCTTGGGCAATCTGGAAAATGTTGGCTGGTGCAAACCGTCTAAAGACTGTCTTTACAACGTGTATATGATGGACGAAACCCACAGCGTTTTTTCTGCAGGGGCAGGTGCAGTTACAAGACTAAAAGCTCAAAAAAGCGGTAAAATTGACAGAATATATAATTTTAAATACCCTTATGAGTATATTGACAGGTTTGAAGAAATTTTAAATAGGAAAGAAAGCATATATGATTTTTATTCCAAATATAAATAAATAGACATTTGGTATTGCATAGTTCTACATATTGTAATATAATGTACTGGAGGTGTTGACTATGGCAATTAAATTTAGTGATATTTTTAATGTTAATGACATAAATATGAATAACCAAAAGCTTGAGGAGGTTCTCAGCAAAACAAAAACTGTTGCCGAAACTTTCGGCAAAAAAAGTGCCGAGCATCTTGAGGTAAGCAGAAAAAAAGTGGAAATTCTTGACGCCAAAACCAAACTCTCAAGAGCCTATGAAAAATATGGCGAGATGCAGTATAATGCTCTGATCGGCATTGAACCCAATCAGCAAATGCTTGATGATACCGCAGTTAAAATTTCGCAATACAGGGAAAAAATTGCCCTTTTAAGCGAAGAGGTTGAACGTGCAAAAGCAGAGTTTAATGAAGCAGTAGCAACCGCAACTAAAAAAACAAGAGATGCTTTCCAAAAAGAGTTTGATAAAATGAACAAGAATGAAATAACAGTTGAACCTCAAAACGAGGAAAATGTTTAATAACACAGGAAGTTTAAAGGCAGTGCAAAGCACTGCCTGATTTTTTTGTGTTAGGGTGGTATTTTGACAAAGGGATTAAAACAAAAATACATTTCAAGCGCATTTTTACTTTTGTTATCCACAGTAGTTATAAAGGTGATAAGCGCAGTATATAAAATACCCCTGACAAACTATATCGGCGCAACGGGAAGAGGTTATTTTTCAGTTGCGTATAATCTTTATATGCCTATACACGCAATTACAATGGGTGCTTTTCCTATTGCCCTTACAAAGCTTGTAAGTACATATAATGCAAAAGGAGAAAGCAATAAAATTTTAGCTTTGAAAAGGGCGTCGAGAAAGCTGTTCTTCCTTGTGGGATTTGTAGGGCTGGTGATTATGCTTGCTGCTGCCAAACCATATACGTCTATTGTTTCGTCTCCTAACAGTATTTACACTATTATAGCCCTTGCACCTTGTGTTTTCTTTTCCTGTTTGGGAGCTTCAAGGCGCGCTTATGCAGAAGGCTTTCTTGATATGAAGCCCACAGCAGTCAGCCAGACTGTTGAGGCGCTGTTTAAAATGGTATTCGGACTGCTTTTTGCCCGAATGTCTATGAATTATTTTTATAATATATATGTCCAAACGGGATGTGTCTTTAATGAAGTTGTATCAAATGAGCAAGAGGCGCTCTTGTTTATTTATCCTATAACATCCGCTTTTGCAATGCTTGGCGGAACTCTGGGCGATTTTATTTCATATGTGTTTCTTGTTATATACGACAAGATCAATTATAACGGTGTATGTAAAGATAAAGTACAGGTAAAGCAGGCATATGCAAAACTTATAGGATTTAGCTGTGCTTTGGTAGGCGCAACTGCAATACAAAGTTTTTCAGGTTTTATTGATAATTCTTCGATTCAGTATTTTTTATCTCTTTGTAATGCGGATGTTCTTGGAAAACAATATGCGGTATCATCTCAAGAGGTGCTGTCCTATGTTTTTGGAATTTATGCGGTAGATTTGGATTTTAAAAACCTGATACCTTCATTTGTAATGGCATTGGGAATAACAGCAGTTCCCGCAGTAAGCGCCTCATATGAAGGAGGACAAGGGGATTTTTCATCTCTTTTGACCAGTATATTTAAGTATACTGCCATTTTATCTGTTCTCGGAGGAGTGTTAATGGCTCTTTTTCCGTCAGAACTTTTAGGCGTGTTATACGGAAAAAACAACCCGGATATTGTGACAAATGGCAGAGAACTATTATTTTGGTTTGGTGTTACTGCACTGCCTTGTTCTTTTGCCTCCACAACTGTTTTTTGTTCGCAGTCATTGGGATTTGCCAAAGAATCAATTCCGTCATTTATTGTTTCGGCGCTGGCAAGAGTGGGTGTCAATTATCTTTTGATTACTAACAATGATATAAATATCATCGGCACAGCATTTTCAAATTTTATCGGTTTTTTAATTATTATGGCTTGGAATATGTGCATAATATGCAAAAAAACTAATGCTAAAATTGACCTTGTGAAAGTATTGGTAAAGCCTGTTTGCTGCGGTGTTTTTACTTATTTCGCTGTAAATTTTGTAAAGCAAAACGTTTTTCCATTTAACAACAGTATTGTTTTTCTCGTCATTAATGTTTCATTTTGTCTATTATTGTTCATTACTTTACAGTTTTTGACAAAAAGCATCACTTTAAGCGAACTTAAACGGCTCAAATAATTGTAAATTTTATGCTTAAATACTTGAAATTTCCTTGATTTTATTGTATCATTCTTATAGCAAGTTAATCGAAAGAGAGTAGCTGAATGATTGATTTTGAATTTAAAGACAGATATGATATTAATGATTTGATTTCAATTATTGCACTGCTCAGAACGCCGCAGGGTTGTCCTTGGGACAGGGAACAAACACACGAATCGATAAAAAAGAACTTTATCGAGGAAACGTATGAAGTTATTGAGGCAATTAACAAGCACAGTGTTGAGGGGTTAAGAGAAGAGCTTGGCGATGTGCTGATGCAAGTTGCTCTGCATTGTCAAATGGAGAGTGAGTGCAATAACTTTGATTTTAACGACGTTTGTAATGAACTTTGCCAAAAGCTTGTTATTCGCCATCCTCACGTATTTGGCGACGTTAAAGCTGAAAACACGCAGGATGCGCTTAAAAGCTGGGACAGCGTTAAACAGCAGACCAAAGGATATAAAAGTCGTTACCAGTCTATGGTGAGTGTTCCTATTGAACTTCCTGCTTTAATGAGGGCGCAAAAGGTTCAGGAGAAAGCGTCAAAAGCGGGTTTTGACTGGCGTGATAAAGATGGTGCAATCAGCAAGATTAATGAGGAGATTAACGAGTTATTAAATGCAGTTGAACATAACAGTCAGCCTGAAATTGAGGATGAGTTCGGCGATTTGCTGTTTTCCTGTGTTAATGTTTCAAGATTTCTGAACGTAGACAGCGAGGAAGCTTTGAAAAAAGCCACCGACAAGTTTATTAAGCGTTTTCAGATTGTTGAAAAGTTAGCTGATGAGAAAGGCATATCTATGAAAGAGTCTTCATTGGAGGAGCTTGATATGTTGTGGGATAAGGCAAAAGAAATATTAGCCGATACTTCGGCAAAAACGGAGGAAATTTAAATGAACAAAACAGAACTCGCAGCTGCAGTTGCTGCAAAAGCAGACCTTTCAAAGAAAGATGCAGACGCTGCTGTAACAGCAGTACTTGATTCAATCAAAGATGCTCTTGCACAGGGCGACAAGGTATCAATCGTTGGTTTTGGTACATTCGCTGTTAAGACTCGTGCAGCTCGCACAGGTATTAACCCTCTTACAAAGGCTCCAATGTCAATTCCTGAGACAAAGGTTCCTTCATTCAAGGCTGGCGCAGCTCTTAAGGACGCTGTAAAATAATCTTGAGTATCGTAAGGCATCGGCTAAACCGATGCCTTGATTTTTTCTTTTAAGTGGTGTTGTTATGAGATTAGATAAATATTTGAAAGTTTCAAGGATTATCAAAAGAAGAACGGTTGCAAACGAGGCTTGTGACGCCGGAAAAGTTCAGGTAAACGGTAAAATAGCCAGAGCTTCCTATGATGTTAAAGTAGGAGACGAAATAACAGTAAGTTTGGGAGTTAACGTGAATAAATATCGCGTTCTTGCCGTTAATGAACATGCCCTTAAGGAAGACGCCTCAAAAATGTACGAGACTGTTTAATAATCCGCTTTTCACCTGCATAGTATTTAGCAGGTGATTTTTTTATGGAAAATGAAACACAGCATACTATTAATTTGATAAACAGGGAAAGTCTTTCAGCAACAGGCGTTAAAGACGTTGACACTTTTAATGAACAGGAAATCTCCGCTGTTTGTGATAATTACAAACTTGTTATAAAGGGCGATAAGCTGCATATTGATCAACTCAGTACTGATACGGGGGTTCTTAACGTAACAGGAAGAATAAGCTCTCTTTCTTACGTGGAAAAAGTCACCTCAAATTCTTTGATTAAAAGGCTTTTCGGTGGCTGAACAATATTTATATGCTGTTGTTTTGGGACTGCTTTTGGGTGTTTTGCTTGATTTTTTCAGATTTTTTCGTCTGCTTTTTAATGACAGGTTCTTTTTTGACTTTTTTTACTGGATAATAAGCGCCGTTTGTGTGTTCTGTTATCTTATCATTTTTAATAACGGCGAAATCAGAATATTGATTATTTTAGTGATTTTTTCGTCTGTGGCATTTTATGCTCTGACATTTGCCAAGCTAACAGAAAACATACAAAAACTTATTACGGGAAAAATACGAAAATGGAGTAAAAATTGCTTCAAAAAAGTAAAAAAAGTATTGAAATCTATGTATAATATATATTATAATAATAAGGTAAAGTTTAGGAATGTCAAAACCACTGAAAATAAGGGTGAAGTTTATGACCGTAAAGAGAAGCAAAAAAAATAATCGTTTAAAAGAATTTTTCACATCAAAGAAAAATATTCCAATGTTTTTTGTAATTGCTTTTCTCGTGGGAGTTTTTGTTTTTTCAGGCGTCAGTGTTGTTAATCAAAAGTCTGATATAAGCCTTCTGGAAAGACAGAGAGATGAGATAGCAGTTAAATATGAAGAACAGGTTGAAGAAAATGAAAAACTACAGGCTGTCCTTGATAACGAAAACAAAGATGACTATATTGAGCAGAAAGCACGCGAAAAGGGCTACGTTAAAAGCGATGAAGTAGTCTTTTATGATATTTCTGCCGGCGAGTAAAGTTATGACCGAGTAAACCTCGGTCTTTTCTGTTTATAACGGATTATAACGGAGGTGTATTATGAGAGAATTAAACGTAAATGAGATTATTAAGGCGGTTAAAGAACTTTGTATCAGTGCAAATAAAATTTTACCGCAGGATTTGGTGGACTGTATAGTATGTTCAAAACAATGTGAAGATAACGAAACAGCAAAATCTGTTCTCTCCGATTTAGAGGCAAATATTGAGTGCGCTAAAGAACTTGATATACCTATCTGCCAGGATACGGGAATGGCTGTGATTTTTGTTGAGGTAGGTCAGGATGTTCATTTTGTAGGCGGACTCCTTGACGAAGCAATTAATACGGGTGTCAGCCAGGGCTATACTGAAGGACTTTTGAGAAAGTCTGTCGTTTCTGATCCGTTTAAAAACAGAGTAAATACAAACGATAATACACCTGCAATAATACATACAAAAATTGTTGAGGGAGACAAAGTAAAAATAACAGTTGCCCCTAAGGGTTTCGGCAGTGAAAATATGAGCAGGCTTAAGATGTTTACCCCTTCTGCCAAAAGGGATGATATTGTAAACTTTGTTGTGGACACAGTAAAGACGGCAGGCTCAAATCCTTGCCCGCCTGTTGTTATAGGTGTGGGTATAGGTGGAGATTTTGAATATAGTGCTCTTCTTGCCAAAAAGGCTCTGTGCAGAAGCGTATCTTTGAGAAACAGCGATGAGTTTTACAAATCGATGGAAGATGAAATGCTGGAGAAAATCAATAACCTTGATATAGGTCCACAGGGCTTCGGCGGTAAAACGACTGCTCTTTGTGTGAATATTGAGACATATCCTACTCACATTGCAGGGCTTCCTGTGGCGGTTAATGTAGGCTGTCACGTAACAAGACACGCATCAATCACTTTGTAAAGGAAAAAATTATGTATTTAAAAATGGTTGCTCCTTGTCTGTTAGGACTTGAGGGTTTAGTCAGCGATGAGCTGAAACATATGGAAGCTGAAAACGTTTCGGCACAAAACGGCAGAGTGTTTTTTGAGGGCGATGAAAACATTCTTGCAAGAGCAAATATAAATTCAAGGTACGCAGAGAGAATTTTAATTGTACTTGATAATTTTAAAGCCGTTACTTTTGAGGAGCTTTTTCAGAGTGTAAAGGCTTTGCCTTGGTCAGAATTTATCGGTTCAGCCGACTCTTTTCCCGTTAAAGGATACAGTATAAACTCCGCTCTTCATTCTGTTCCCGATTGTCAAAAGATAATTAAAAAGGCAGTTGTGGAGTCTTTAAAAGAGGATTACCATATCTCTTGGTTTGAGGAAAGCGGCCCTGTCCATCAAATTCAGTTTTCGATTATGAAAGACGAAGTTACCGTTATGCTTGATACAACAGGCAGGGGGCTTCATAAAAGAGGTTACAGACCGGAATCAAACGACGCACCTATCAGAGAAACACTTGCTGCTGCGCTTTGCAGTCTTTCAAAACTGCGTCACTACCACACAATGTATGACCCTTGCTGCGGCAGCGGCACAATTCTTATCGAAGGTGCAATGATGGCTCACAATATTGCGCCGGGAATTAACAGGAATTTTGAGTGCGACAGATGGGGCTTTATTCCTGAAACTGCGTGGAAGCAGGAAAGAGAGCGCTGTCACGATATAATAAAAACCGATACTGATTTTGTAGCATTTGGAAGTGATATTGACTCTCACGCATTAGAGCTTACAATGAATAATGCAAAACGTATTAAAGTTGATAAGTTTTTACGTCTTGAACAGTCGAATATAAAAGATTTTTCACCCACTACCGAAAAAGGTACTCTTATAACCAATCCGCCCTACGGAGAACGAATGCTTGACATAAGAAAAGCTGAAGAAATTTATAAGATTATGGGTGAAAAATTTGTTTCAAAGCACGGATGGTCATACGGCATAATTTCACCCGACGAGGAGTTTGAAAAAGTTTTCGGTAGAAAAGCGGACAAGCGAAGAAAGCTTTACAACGGAATGATAAAATGCCAATACTATATGTACTTTAAGTAAGAGGTAAACTATGGAATATTTGGATAAATATAAAAACTGGCTGTCCTTTGCCGACGGAGATACAAAAGCAGAGCTACAGTCAATTACAGACGAAAAGGAAATAGAGGACAGATTCTATAAAGACCTTGCATTCGGAACAGGCGGATTAAGAGGCGTTATGGGAGCAGGTTCCAACAGAATGAACAAATACACCGTTGGCAAGGCAACATTGGGACTTGCAAAATATCTGTTGAGCAAAAATGACGGCGAAGTGTCTGTTGCCATCGCCTACGACACCCGAAACAATTCACAGTTTTTTGCAAAGACTGCGGCAGGGGTTTTTGCATCACAGGGCATTAAGGTTTACATATATGAAAATATTGTTCCTGTTCCTGTGCTTTCCTTTACAACTCATTACCTTAACTGCACAGCGGGCGTAATGATTACTGCCTCACACAACCCAAAAGAGTATAACG
Organism: uncultured Eubacterium sp.; assembly: GCA_944385025.1. Lineage (GTDB taxonomy): Bacteria > Bacillota > Clostridia > Oscillospirales > Acutalibacteraceae > Eubacterium_R. Next base: position 5,213 of record CALWVQ010000016.1, on the reverse strand, counting down.
GATATAAGGTTTATGACAAAAAGGGCTGTCAGTTATGTACCGACGACGCCAAAGCGGCAATAGGATTTATAAACGATATCAACGATTATTCTTCAATAGAATTTCTTGATGAAAGTCCTCTCATTAACTATATAGGTGAAAAAGAACTTTCGGCATTTCTTTCAGAAGTAAAAAAACAGTCCTTGTATGAGGAAAAAAGCGATTTGAAAATCGTTTATACTCCACTTCACGGCACGGGAAATATCCCTGTAAGAAGAATGCTTGAGGGACTTGACGTTACCGTTGTTAAAGAGCAGGAAATGCCTGACGGTAATTTTTCAACAGTTCGTTCACCTAATCCTGAAGAAAAGGATGCTCTGACAATAGCTATTGAAAAGGCAAAGCAAATAGGCGCCGACCTTGTTTTAGGCACTGACCCTGACTGCGACAGAGTCGGTATTGCTGTTAAAGACGGTGACGATTACAAGCTATTTACAGGTAACCAGACAGGCGCACTTCTTGTTAAGTTTGTGCTTGAAATGAAGAAAGCACAGCTTAATGAGAAATCAACTCTTGTTAAGACTATTGTTACATCAGAACTTGGTGCTAACATCGGCAGAAAGTACGGCTTGCAGGTTGAGGAAACTCTTACAGGATTTAAGTATATAGGCGATAAAATCAATAAGTATGAGGAAACAGGCAAGCAGGAATTTGTTATCGGCTATGAAGAGTCATACGGTTATCTCGTAGGTACTCACGCCAGAGATAAGGACGCAGTTGTTTCTTCAATGCTAATTTGTCAAATGGCTGCTTGGTACAAAAATCAAGGCAAAACCCTTGTGGACGGTCTTAATGATATATACGACGAATATGGCTACTATCTCGATTTTCTTGACTCTTTTGTACTTAAGGGTAAGGACGGAGCGGAAAAAATACAGAATCTTATGACATATTTCAGAGATACCGACAAAGCACTGTTTGACGGAATTGATGAAATCATAGATTATAGTAAAGGTGTCGGCGACCTGCCAAAAGAAAATGTTCTCAAGTACATTTGGCAGGACGGCTCGTGGATGGCAGTAAGACCGTCGGGAACAGAGCCTAAAATTAAAGTGTATTATTCGGTTGTTGATAAAAACAGGGATAATGCACAGTTGAGACTTGATAATATCAGAGCAAAAATTAAAGATATAATCGAAAAATAATCGGAGTATAAAATGAATAAGATAAAAAATTACGTTGAAAATGTTTTGCAGCCAAAACTTCAGGGCGACGGAGGCTGGGTAGAGTTTGTTTCCTTTGAAAAGGGCGAGCTTACCCTTATCTTTAGAGGCGAGTGCTCCAAGTGCCTTATTCTTCACCGATGTGTTGAATGGATTGAACAGCAGATAAAAACAGATTTAAACAAAACCGTAAAAGTAGTGGCAGTAAGAAAAAAGCCCTATTTTCAAGATATTTAAGGAGGCGCATTGATTATGGCACATATTAAAGTTATTAGGCGTTCAATGCGTCCGGAAGAATGGACAGACCTGCGATTTGGATGGCTTAAAAGACATATTTACAGCTCAAAATGGGAAATTACAAATCTTATGATTCGTGACGCTCGTCAGGTCAGCGAAATGGAGTTTGAGTATTACAGCGACGATTATCGTCCTCTTAATAAGGGCGATATGTACTTTACACCCGACGGTACAGCGTTTATTAAAGCTGACGTTGATATTCCTAAAGAACTTCAAGGCAAAGAGCTTTGGTTTTCTCTTAAAACTGCCGCTGAAATTTGCGTTAAAGTAAACGGCAAATATGTGGGCGGCGTTGATCCTAACAGAGAAAGAATGCTTTTGTCACCCTACATCGATGATACAAAAACTCTTCATTTTGATATGATGGGATATAACCGTTCAAAACCCGATGACGAGCGAAATCCCGAATCTCTTTCAGTAAGAGGCTGCAGGCAGATTTTTGAGGGAGCTTATATTTGCACCGTTAATCACGCAGTGCAGGATTTGGTGTGGGATTTTGAACTTTTGCTTGATATTGCAAAAAGCGATTTGTTTAACGAGGATTACAGAAATTTTCTTAACAAAGAGCTTAATAATGCAATGAACTTTATCGATTTTGACAGTGATGAATTGACGGGTGTTGAGGAGTGTCAAAAGTATCTTAACGACGTAGTATTTGCAAATGATAACTACAAGGGCAACGGCGATGTGGCGCTTATTGCTCATTCTCATCTTGATATTGCTTATTACTGGAGAAGAATACACGCTGTTCAAAAGAACCTGCGTACTGTTTTAATTCAGTTAAGGCTTATGGATAGGTATCCCGATTTCAAGTATACTCATACACAGCCTTATGTTTATGAGACGCTTGAAAAATATTATCCCGAAGTTTTTGAGGAACTTAAAGAAAAAGTTAAAAGCGGTCAGTTTGAACCGGTGGGCGCTATGTACGTTGAGCCTGACTGTAATGTTCCATGCGCCGAATCTTTAATCCGTCAGTGCCTTTACGGTCAGCAGACGTATAAAAGAATGTTCGGCAAAACGGTAAATAACGCTTGGCTTCCCGACGTTTTCGGAAATAGCTGGATTTTGCCGCAGATTTTGAAAAAAAGCGGTGTTGATTATTTTGTTTCCAACAAAATGTCAACTTGGAATGATACAAACAGATTCCCTCATAATAATTTCATTTGGAGAGGCATTGACGGCACGGACATTTTTGCCTGTGTTCCTCCCACACACTTTATTACTTGGAATATGCCCTCACAGATACAGGAAAACTGGGAAGCATATATTGATAAAGACAGCGGCGGTCAGACTATGAATATGTTTGGCTACGGCGACGGCGGTTCGGGCTGTACTGAAGAAATGATAGAACTTATGCACCGTTTTGACAAGCTTTCTGTTATGCCTAAATGTGAGCATATGGGCGGCGCAGAATTTCTTGAAAAGAACTTAAAGGGTAATAATAATCTTCAGGTTTGGGATGGGGAACTTTACCTTGAAATGCACCGAGGTACTTTCACCACCAAATCAGAAATGAAGCGTGCCAACAGAAAGTTAGAATATAAACTGCGCACTGCCGAAATGCTTTCGGTGTTAAGAGGTGAGGATAACAGTAAAGCTATCACCGATGCATACAAAAAACTCCTCATAAATCAATTTCACGATATTCTTCCCGGCTCTCATATTCACCCTGTTTATGAGGACGCTATGGCGGATTACAGGGAAATTAACAGTACTCTTGACGAAATCATCGGTACGGGCAGCAAATATTTTAATACCCTTAATTTTACACGTGACGCACTTACATTTGTGCCTAATAAAAACGGAACAGCTACAAGATACGGAGTAAAGGGTAATTGGTTAGTGCCTGATATTGCCGCTCTTTCTTCTAAAGCTCTGCGTGCAGTAAAATATAATGAGAAATGGTTTACTGTGGGCGATACAGTTGAAACTCCTTTTTACAGCGTTAAGTTTAATGACGACGGCTCTGTTGCCTCTCTTTATGATAAGGAACTTAACAGAGAATGGGTTGACGGCGACTTTAACAAACTTAAAATTTATACCGACTGTCCCGGTAACTATGACGCTTGGGACATACTCCCTAACTACAAGGATGTTCAGATTGATGTAAATGTTGCCGAGCCTTTGGCTCTTTGTGAAAGCGACGGTGAAAGTGCAACATTTAAGGCTGTTCTTTCTACTGACAAGTCAAAGTGGACAATGCTTATAAGATTGTTCAGAAGAAGCCGTGGTATTGAGGTTGAAAATATAGTTGACTGGAACGAAAAGCACAAGCTGGCAAAGGCTGAATTTTCTTGTAATGTACTTGCAAGAAAAGCGCTTTGCGACACGTCGGCAGGCTTTATTGAAAGAGATACTCATAAAAACACCTCTTGGCAGCAGGCTCGATTTGAAACCTGTCATCACAAGTGGGCAGATTTAAGTGAAACTGACGGCGGTATTGCCTTGATTAATGACGGCAAGTACGGCATAGGTTTTGACAACAATGTTATGAGCCTGTCTCTTTTAAGAGCAACTATTCGTCCTGACGTTACAAGCGATATTGGAGTACATAATTTCTGCTATATGATTATGCCTCACAGTGCAGATGCTGTAAGCGCAGGCATTAATAAAACTGCATTACAGTATAATGTTTCCCTTGTTAAGGCTGACGTTGAATATAACGGAGAAACCTTTGAGCCTCTTTATATGCAGGCAATGAAAAAATCCGAGGACGGCAGTATGACCGTAATCCGTCTTTCAGAGCAGGACGGCAGAAGAGGCGTTATTAAACTGGATAAAAAGGTTAAACTCCTTAACATGCTTGAAGAGGTTGAGGGCGAAACAGACATAATCGCCTACAAACCGTTTGAAATTTTAACTATTGGTGTTTGATATGACAAGTATACAGATTATAATTATTGTCGTGGTTGCCGCGCTAATCTTAGGAATTATAATATTTCCTTTGGTAAACAGGCATTCTTTCAGAAATCTTCCTGTTGACCAGCAGATAAGAATACTTATGAAAGAGGCTAAAGGTCTTTCTTACTTTAAAAATGTGTCAAAGGGCAGTACAGGAATTTTATATTATGTAAAAAATAAGCGCAAAATTCTTGCTTTTCCGTGGCGCCTTGTAGATGGCAAAATGCTTGTTACGAGAAAAGAGCCCTTTAAACGCTGGGATTATCCGGAGGAAAAAGAGTCTTTGACAGAGGACGAATTAAGACAGCTCATGGAAGAAATTGAAAAATTTAATAAGAATAATCCTGTTAAACTTGTATTTAATCTCGACTGATAAAAAGCAGAGCTACTTTAAAAGCAGCTCTGCTTTATCTATTGCCGTAAATGCTACGGCAGAAAGCACAAACCAAATTGCTGAAAAAGGAACACAAATTTGACCGAGAATATTTAGCGGCATATTTGAGTAATTCCAAACATTTTCTTTTAAAATGAGATTAAATACTACGCCGATTACAAATTCCAAAACAGTTATGATAACCATACCGATTAATGCCTTTTGCCAAAGGGGCATACTGAAATTACTGTTTATATAGTAAAATGTTGATAACACAACGGCACCTGCAAAAAACATTGAGTAGTGGTGTGCCTTCTCCACAGTATTTCAATAAGACAGTAACCAAAACCGCCCAAAAGAGCAACAAAAAGATAAATGTAAAAATTTCTCATAATTGTATTATCAGTTTAAATGTGGTAGAATATTTTTAGTAATTT
>CALWVQ010000015.1 GCA_944385025.1 uncultured Eubacterium sp. | reverse complement strand
TCCTCTAACGGATCGTCTGACGGCTGTGAAACCGGTGTGGTTGTTGTTACAGTCGTTGATGTGGTAAATGTCGGAACGTCAATATCAGGAAGAGTAGTGTTTCTTGTTGTTGTTACTCTTTTGGTAGTATTAGGAGTCTCCGTTTTTTCCAGCTTTGCAATCTTTTTCTGCATAGCAGCGATATCGTCTTCAAGAATATCTACATTTGCTTTTGCTTTTTTCTGATCGCTTACCGCTGAATTATAACTGCTCAAAGATTGGTTATATGAACTTTGCAGTGAACTTACCTGTGAATCAAGCGCAGAAACATCAAATGTAGCAAGAACATCGCCCTGCTTTACCTTGTCGCCAACATTTACAAAAACCTCTTTAACGGTGGCAACAGTTGAAACCTTATACTCCTTTACAGAGCCGGCTGTAACTTCGCCTGTAAGGGAAACTGTTTCATAAATGTCGTCAGAAGCTATGGTATAAAGGGAAACGCTTTCACCGCTGTTTGCCTTTACAACGCCGAAAACAGTACCTCCGATTATTGCCACAGCCAGAATTACACAAATTGTTATTATTAAACCCTTTTTACTTTTTTTAACAGTTGCCATAAAAATAACCTCTTAAAATATGTAATCTGAATTGCAACAATTAGTATAATTGCATTTTGTATAATTGTCAATAACATTTTGTAAAATTTTGATTTATTTACAATTAGTTAACAGCTTTTAAAGCTTTTTGACCTATATCTTTTCTGTAATGAGCGTTTTCAAACTTAATTTTATCTACTGCATCATATGATTTTTTCAAGGCATCTTCAAGAGTATCGCCCAAAGCTGTAACTCCCAACACTCTGCCGCCTGATGTAACCAGCTTACCGTCTTTAATTGCAGTACCTGCGTGGTATACTGTCACACCGTCAAGCTGACCGTTTTCAAGTCCTGAAATTTCAAGTCCTTTTGGATATGATTTCGGATAACCGCCAGACGCCATAATAACGCAAGTACAAGCTCTGTCATCCCACTGAATATCAAGGTCGCAAAGAGTTTCAGTGTTAATTGCCTCAAAAATATCCATAATATCTGTTTTTAAACGAGGAAGAACTACCTGTGTTTCAGGATCACCGAAACGACAGTTGTATTCAATTACTTTTGGTCCTTTCGGGGTAATCATAAGGCCGAAATACAAACATCCCTTAAATGTTCTGCCCTCTTTATTCATAGCCTCAATAGTGGGGATAAAGATTTTCTCCATACACTCCTTTGCCACCTCATCGGTATAGTAAGGATTTGGAGATACAGTGCCCATTCCCCCTGTATTAAGGCCTTTATCGCCGTCAAGAGCACGCTTATGATCCATTGAAGACACCATCGGCTTAACGCACTTGCCGTCTGTAAATGCAAGAACAGAAACTTCAGGACCGGTGAGAAATTCCTCCACAACAACGTTGTTACCGGAGGCACCGAAAATTTTATCCTCCATAATTTCCTTAACCCCTGCAACTGCTTCTTCAAGAGTTTCAGGAATTATAACGCCCTTGCCCAAAGCAAGACCGTCAGCTTTAATAACAGCAGGAAACTCATTTTTCTCTTTAAGATAGCTGATAACATCGTCTGCCTTGTCAAAAACTTTATACTCTGCGGTAGGAATATTGTATTTAAGCATTAAATCTTTTGAAAATACCTTTGAGCCCTCAATAATAGCTGCGTTTGCCTTTGGTCCGAAAGTAGCAAAACCTGCATCATTAAGAGCGTCTACCATACCTGCTACAAGAGGGTCATCGGGAGCAACTACTACAAAGTCTGCTTTAATTTCCTTTGCGAGATTAACTACGCCATCAATATCTATTGCAGAAACAGGATAACACTCTGCATCATAAGAGATACCACCGTTACCGGGACAACAAGCAATACTGTCAACCTTCGGCGACTCCTTAATTTTTCTGATAAGGGCGTGTTCTCTGCCCCCTCCTCCGACTACTAATACTTTCATTTTACTTCCTCCGTACATTTTATCTAAAAAGCATTATAGGGTGACTGATGTCACCCTCATATTATATTATTTATTCTTGTTTATAATTCTTGTATCCTCTTCGCCTGTTTCAAGATTAATGAAACGGGTGAAAAGAGATACTTTATTGTCCTCATTAAGATTATCCCAAATCATTGCGGTAAATTCGTCGATACTGCCGTCAATTTCCACAGGTGTAGGCTCGCCCTCAAATGAAGGTATTGGGTCACCGTCGCACTTATAGGTGTGAATAAAATGACCTACGCCTGCTGTTGCAGGATACTCAAAGAAGTATCTTACGCACTGTGGAGCGCCCATATTTGATTTGAGAATTGAAAGGTTATAATCGCCGTTTTCCTTAACAACTGCAGAAATTCTGGGAGTGTAGTTAGGAGCGTCAGGCTCAAACTCCCTTGTTAAAAGGGCGTGGCGATAGCAGTGGCCGTCTTTCATAAAATCATAGATAGTATCTGTCTGGTCACCGTTAGTAACAATTGTTTTGCCCTCAAGCTTTAAAACAGGGTTATAGATAATAAGCGAAGGATCTTCCATCTTGCTTTCGTCAAAAGCTTTTGTTCTTATGCCGCCCCTGTCATTTTCTTCAAATATTCTGTTACGGCTGTTAACGCTTCTACCCATAATAAAATATGCAATTACAGCGTTTTTACCGTCCTTGCTTTTGCCTATTACAATACCTCTTCCGGGGTACGAATTTGTATTAAGCTCTGTTGCCAAAGATTTAATCTCCATTGAAAATCTCCTTAAACTATCTCTGTTTTATTACCGTTTATTTTAATTCTGCCTTCACAAAACAGGGAAACTGCTTTAGGCAAAATCTCCCACTCTGCCTGACGCATTACACGGTACTGTAAAATATCCTCGTTATCCCCCTGTTCAACAGGAACGGCCTTTTGAAGAATAATTGCCCCGCCGTCTGTTATCTCATTTACAAAGTGAACAGTTGCGCCTGTTACCTTTACTCCGCTTTCAAGCACAGCTTTATGCACCTTTTTACCATAAAAACCGTCACCGCAGAAAAGAGGTATCAGGCTGGGATGAACGTTAATAATTCTGTTTCTGTACTTACTTATAAGCTCTTCACCTAAAATTGACAAAAAACCTGCAAGCACTATTAAGTCGATATTTTTATCTTCAAGCTGTTCAAGTATTGCCTTGTCATAAGCCTCTTTACTGTCAAAAGCTTTGCGGGAAACTACGGCGCTTTCAACACCTGCTTTTTTTGCTCTTTCAAGAGCATAGGCATTTTCGTTGCTGGCAAGAACAAAAACAATTTTGCCGTTTTTAATCTCGCCTCTGTCTTCAGCGTCAATCAGCGCCTGAAGATTTGTTCCTCCACCTGAAACAAAAACCGCTATATTCATCATACCAATTCTACACCTGTTTCGCCTGATTTGATTTCGCCGATTACTTTTGCCTGCTCGCCGCTGTCATTAAGTATTCTTACAGCCTCGTCAGCCTTTTCGGCGTCAACTGCAATTACAAGTCCTGTTCCCATATTAAATGTGTTATACATATCTCTTTCAGGAATATTGCCTGTTTTAGCGATTAAATCAAAGATAGGCTTTTTAAAGCACTTGTCTTTTTCAATAACAGCTGTAAAACCGTCCTTAAGCATACGTGGAACGTTCTCATAAAATCCGCCGCCTGTAATATGGCTTATTGCTGTTACCTCAACCTTGTCCATAAGAGCAAGAAGCGGTTTTACATAAATTCTTGTTGGAGTGATAAGCTCCTCACCAAGAGTTTTGCCCAGTTCGTCGTAATGAACTGCAATAGTTTTTTCATTAATATTAAACACTTTTCTTACAAGCGAAAAGCCATTTGAATGTACGCCTGATGACGCTACACCGATAAGAGCGTTGCCGGCTTTAAGGTTTTCACCTGACACAAGCTTATCCTTTTCACCGATACCAACGGTAAAGCCTGCAAGGTCATATTCATCTTCAGGCATTAAGCCGGGATGCTCCGCAGTTTCGCCGCCCACAAGAGCACAGCCTGACTGAACACAGCCCTCTGCCACGCCTGCAACTATCTGTGCGATTTTTTCGGGATAATTTTTGCCGCAAGCAATATAGTCAAGGAAAAACAAAGGTTTTGCACCTGAACAAGCCACGTCGTTTACACACATTGCAACACAGTCAATACCTACTGTATCGTGCTTATCCATAAGAAAAGCAAGTTTGATTTTTGTACCTACGCCGTCCGTACCTGAAACAAGCACAGGATTTTTATAATCTGACCAAGGCAGTTCAAACATACCGCCGAAGCCGCCGATACCGCCAAGTACGCCGGGAATGGTTGTTCTTTTAACGTGAGATTTTATAAGTTCAACAGACTCATAACCTGCAGTTACGTCAACGCCTGCTGCTGCATAGCTGTCGCTGAAGCTTTTTTCCATAGTTTTATATCTCCTTTAACTTTTCTTGAAGCGCCTTATCCTTATCACGCACCTGCTGTGCCATTTCTTTTCTCATATCCTGAAGCTTTTTCATAAGTCCGTCATCGCCTACTGCAATGATTTCAGCTGCAAGAATTGCTGCGTTTTTAGCAGCGTTTACCCCTACTGTTGCCACAGGAATTCCCGGAGGCATCATTACGGTTGCAAGCATTGCATCCATACCGTCAAGGACTTTCGCAGAACAAGGAATACCGATAACAGGAAGTGTTGTTGAAGCCGCCAGCACTCCTCCCAAATGAGCAGCCATACCTGCTGCGGCAATAATAACACCAAAACCGTTTTCTATTGCTGAAGAAGAAAAGGCATTTGCCTCCTCAGGAGTACGGTGGGCGCTCATTACCCTAACCTCTGTTTCAATACCAAGTTCTTTTAACTGCTTAATTGCAGGAGTTACAACAGGCAAATCGCTGTCTGAACCCATTATAATAGCAACCTTTTTCATAATACTCTCCTTAATTTTTTATTAGATATATTATATATTACAATAAATGTTTTTTCAATGGATAAATGCCACTAAAATACAATTATTACCTGCAACACATTAGTTTATTTTATACTATGAATAAAAATGCCGAAACGGTAAACCGTTTCGGCATAAACATTAGATTGAGCTGAGAAGTTTTGGAAGCTTTGCAATAGTTGCGCCCAAACGCCAGAAAATTGCATTAAATCCTGCAAAACTTGACTCGTCGTCATTAAGTATTTTGAGAAGTCCCTCTGCCTGCTCCTTTGAGAAAGCGCCCATTGACATTGCAATGAAGTTACGGATTGGAATTTGAGTTGCCATAGCGGCAAGCATCTTACCGTCGCCGTTAGCGTCAGAACCCATACCTGACATAAGTTTTTCGATAAGGTTGCAGATTTTACCGCCCCATTTTGTATGTCTTGCATCGTTGAGACAACAGTAAATGTCAATTTTCTTTGTAGGGTCGATTTCAGGGCTTGGAAGCTCACCGTAAACACCTGCAAAGTCGTCGCGTGTAATATTCGCAACATCGTTATAATAATTAGGAGCTACTGCTCTGTAATCAGGAATTTCGCAGTCAACTGTTGATGTTACTGTTACTGTAGCAGTAAGTTTAACATCCTCACAGGATGCAGAAACAAGAATATCAAACTCACCTGTTTCAACGCACCAATCGTTAATATTAACGTTAAAGAAAGCAAATGCTCTCTTTGAAAGCTCGATGGTAACTTCTTTTTCTTCGCCTGCTTTGAGGAATACTTTCTTAAATGCGCGAAGTTCCTTAACAGGACGGTAAATTGTGCTTTCCTTATCTGCTACGTAAATCTGTGCAACCTCGGCGCCGTCAACGTCGCCGACATTTTTAATTTTGAATGATACTGTTAATGTATCTGTATCTTTAATGCTGTCTGCAGAAAGTTTAAGGTCGCTGTACTCAAACTTTGTATATGAAAGTCCGTAACCAAATGGGAACACAACCTCTTTCTTGGCAGCCTGATAATATCTGTAACCGATATAAACAGACTCTTTGTGCTCACTTGTTACAGGACCGCCCGGATAATTGCCGAAAGTAGGATTATCCTCAAATGAAACAGGATAAGTTTCTGTTGTTTTACCTGACGGGTTAACTGCACCTGTAAGGATATTTGCCACAGCCTTGCCGCCTGCCTGACCGCCGAGACCTGAATTAAGGAGTCCCTTAACCTTGTCAAGCCAAGGCATTGTAACAACTGAACCGCCTGCAAGAACTACTACTGTGTTTGGATTTGCCTGTGCGATTTTAGCAACAAGCTCATTATGATTATCAGGCATAAAGATACCAAGTCTGTCGTATCCCTCGCCCTCAAACTCTTCTGTAAGACCTACAAATACTACTGCAACATCGGATTTTTTTGCAATTTCAACTGCCTGCTCCACAAGCTCAGGCTCGGGAGTTCTGTTCTTATCCTTCTTTGTCGGGGCAGATTTGTAATAGCCCTGTGCATATGTAACATCAACGCCAAGCTCTTTAAGGCTGTCAAAAGCGTTTGAAAGCTTTGTGGTGTTGATTACTGAAGATCCTGCGCCCTGGAAACGAGGTGATTTTGCCATCTCGCCGATAACTGCAATCTTCTGACCTTTCTTAAGAGGAAGAATATCGTCATCATTCTTAAGAAGAACCATTGAACCCTCTGCCACTTTCTGTGCAATTTCGTGGTGAGCGTCAACATCATATGTATGCTCTTTTTCAAGCGCAGGCTTTGACTTAACGATAAGGTCAACAACAGCGTCAACTCTTTCGTTGAGAACAGCCTCATCAAGAGAGCCGTCTTTAACAGCGGCAATAATCTTTTTGGCGTTAAGGTCGCCTGATGAAGGCATTTCAAGGTCTGTGCCGTTGATAAGACCGGGAATACGGTCAACTGATGAACCCCAGTCTGTTACAAACAAGCCTTTGAATCCCCACTCGCCTCTTGCGATTTCCTGCTGGGTGTGAGCATTCTGTGAAGCGTATACGCCGTTAATTTTATTATAAGAGTTCATTACTGTCCAAGGCTGTGCCTCTTTGATAGCAATTTCAAATGCAGGAAGATAGATTTCACGCATAGCACGTTCATCAACAACTTCGTTGACAACCATTCTGAAAGCCTCCTGCGAGTTACAGCAGAAGTGCTTAAGTGATGTGCCTACGCCCTTTGACTGAACACCGTTAATGATAGCGGCGGAACACTTACCTGAAAGATAAGGGTCTTCGCTGAAATACTCAAAGTTTCTGCCGCATACAGGTGAACGCTTAATATTAGTACCGGGGCCGAGAATTGTGGAAACCTTTTCCTTCAGGCACTCTTCGCCCATAGCCTCGCCCTCTTTTACAAGAAGATCAGGGTCCCAAGAGCAAGAAGAGGTTGCAGCGGGAGGGAAACAGGTTGACGGAACAGAGTTGCCAAGACCGATAGTAGCCTTGCTCTTTTCTCCTTCAGGCTCAACATAATCCTTGCCCTTTTGCTTACGCAGACCGTGAGGTCCATCCGTAATCATAATTTTAGGAAGTCCAAGTTCAGGGGCTTCCTCCAAATGCCAATAGTCATAACCCGAAACAAAAGCCGCCTTTTGTTCCAAAGTCATTTTTTCAATAATCTCAGGGTGTTTCATCCAAAAACGCTCCTCTCAAATTTTTACCAATAAACATTATACTATAAAAGGCAAAGCATATCAACAATTATTTTTGTATATTTTAACTATAAAAATAAGAGAGCGAAACAAAATTTCGCTCTCCCCATAATGTTATTATCCGATAATTTCTCTTATTATCTGCTCTGCTTTTTTTACGTCTGCCTTGCCTCTCGAATTTTTCATAACATATCCGAACATTACATTGATTGCCTTATCCTTTCCCGCCTTAATATCCTCGACAGCCTTTGGATTAGCATCAACGGCACCCTGACAGATTTTTCTTAAATCATCGTCTGAAAGTCCTGCAAGGTCCTCTTCCTTAATATACTCGGTTACGTCTTTGCCGCTTTCAAGCATCTGGGCAAGCACCTCTTTTGCCTTGTTTGCACGGATTTTCTTGTCGTCAACAAGTTTAACAAGCGCCGCAAGCTGTGAAGCAGTAGTCTTTATGTTAAAGTTTTCTTTGTCCTCTTCGGTCTGAAGAGCAGCATAAATAGTGCCGATTATCATATTAAGCACATTTGACGGACTTGCGCCCTGATCCACCGCACTGTCAAAAAACGCAGTAACATGTCTGTACTTATAGATAAGTCTTGCATTGTTTTCGGGAAGACCCATTGCAAGATAGCGCTTAAGCTTATCATCGGGAAGTTCGGGAAGCCCCTCTCTGATTTCCTCCACCATTTCCGGTGAGATATAAAATCTTAAAATATCAGGCTCGGGAAAATAACGGTAATCGTCTGCATTCTCCTTTGAACGAAGAACGTATACAGTATCGCTGTTTGCGTCGTAACGCATAGTTGACTGAATTACCTTTTCGCCTGCATCAAGAATATCCTCCTGTCTTTCAATTTCAAGTTCCATTGCGCGAACGATATTTGAAAGAGAGTTGATATTTTTAATTTCTGTCCTTGTTCCCCAAGGCTCACCCTTCTCGTGAATAGACACGTTTACATCGCATCTCATTGAGCCTTCCTGCATTTTACAGTCGGACACGCCCACGTTTCTCATAATAAGCTGAAGCTTTTCGGCGTATTCCTTTGCCTCCTCGGGCGTTGCAATATCCGCCATAGAAACAATCTCAATAAGCGGAACTCCGCCGCGGTTATAGTCAACGTAGGTATAGCCGTCTTCGTGAACAAGCTTGCCTGCGTCCTCCTCAATATGAATACGCTCAATTCTTATTTTTTTGCCGCTGTCAAGTTCAATATAGCCGTTTACGCATACAGGCTCGTCAAACTGTGAAATTTGATAAGCCTTTGGCAAATCGGGATAAACGTAGTTTTTTCTGTCCATATGGGAGTTATTGTTTATATCGCAGTGAACTGCAAGTCCTGCACGAACTGCATACTCAATAACTTTTTTGTTAAGAACCGGAAGAGCTCCCGGCTGACCTGTGCAAACAGGACAGCAGTGGGTGTTAGGCTCGCCGCCGAACTGTGTAGTACAGTTACAAAAAATCTTTGTTTTAGTTGCAAGCTCAATATGTGTTTCAATACCGCAAACTAATTCATAACTCAAAGCACTACACCTCCCTCAAAATCTTTAACCTGAATGTCTGCATTTTTCTCATAGAAATAAGCAGTCTGCATAATAGTTTTTTCGCTGAACTTCTTACCTATAATCTGCATACCGATAGGAAGCTCATTGCTGTCATTCTTAATAGGCACGCTGATTGCAGGAACACCCGTAATATTGATAGGTACTGTGGCAATGTCTGACAAATACATATCAACAGGTGAAGCGCCTTTGTAATTAAGCGGAAATGCTGTATTAGGAGCAGTTGGAGCAATCAGCACGTCGCAGGTGTTGAAAATCTCATCAAAATCTGCAATAAGATTTTCACGAAGAAGGCAGGCTTTCTTATAATAAGCGTCATAATAGCCTGAAGAAAGCACGTAAGTGCCAAGCATAATTCTTCTTTTAACCTCGTCGCCGAATCCCTCTGTTCTTGTTTTAAGTATCATTTCCTCAACGTCGTTAAAGTTATCGGGTCTGTAACCGTATCGGATACCGTCGTATCTGCCAAGGTTTGACGACGCTTCAGCACAGGCAATAATGTAGTATACAGGAAGTGCCTGCTGCAAAACAGGAAGACTTATATCTATAATCTCTGCGCCGTTATCCTCAAAAAACTTAACTGCGCTGTCAATTGCCTCTTTAATTTCAGGATTAATACCCTCAAAATATTCTTTGGCAATACCGATTTTAAGTCCCTTAACGTCAACACCGTCAAGACTTTCGCAAATGTTTCCGAAATCAAAATCAACGCTGGTTTGGTCGTGAGGATCCACACCCGAAATTGTATCAAATACCACGGCTGTATCTTTAACTGAATTTGCCATAACGCCGATTTGGTCAAGAGATGAGCCGTAGGCAATAAGTCCGTAACGTGATACTGCACCGTAGGTGGGCTTCAAGCCAACGATACCGCAGAATGAAGCAGGCTGACGAACAGAACCGCCCGTATCAGAACCGAGAGCATATGGCGCAAGGTTTGCGCAAACAGCAGCAGCGCCGCCGCCTGACGAACCGCCTGTAACGTGGTTTACGTTTCTGGGGTTAAGAGGCGCACCGTAAACGCTGGTTTCGCTTGTTGAACCCATAGCAAATTCGTCCATATTAGTTTTACCAAGCATAACTGCGCCCTGTGCCTTAAGCTTTGACCAAACTGTTGCATCATAGTAAGGGCGAAAACCTGTAAGAATTTTTGACGCACAGGTGGTAAGGTCGCCGTCTGAACAGATATTATCCTTTAAAGTCATAGGAATACCTGTTAAAGCGGTTGACTCGCCCTTTGCAATCATTTCGTCTGCTGTTTTAGCATTTTCCAAAGCCTTGTCAAATGTAGTTGAAACATAGGCATTGTATTTTTTGTTATCGTTTTCAATAGCAGAAATATACTTTTGAGTTAATTCAACAGATGATATTTCCTTATCTGCAAGCATTTTTGATAAAGGGGCAATAATCTCTCTCATTTATATACCTCCCTTTACGCAGAACATACCCTTTGAGCCGTTTACGTTTGAAAGTATTTTTTCATTTGGAAGCGATGGCATAACCTCGTCTTCTCTAAAATCTTCGGCAGGGGTTGCTGATTTAGATACGTTTCTGATTTTATCGGCATCGCCCTCAACAGAATTGTTAATTGTATCCGCAAAGGCGATAATGTCGTCCATATCTTTCATTATTTTATCAAGCTCGTCATCAGAAAAATCAAGACGGGCAAGATTTGCCAGCTTTAAAACCTCGTCTTTACTTATCATAATAAAACCTCGTTATTTTCTAAGCTTAATGTGTACTTCTCTTAACTGCTGTTCGGTAATTTCGTTTGGTGCTCCGCACATAAGATCCTGTGCCTTGCCGTCCATCGGGAAAGCTATTACCTCACGTATATTTTCCTCGTTTCTGAGGAGCATTAACATTCTGTCAACGCCGGGAGCCATACCTGCGTGAGGAGGTGCGCCGAACTGGAACGCTGTATACAGTGCTCCGAACTTCTCCTTAAGCACTTCTTCGTCATAGCCTGCAATTTCAAAGGCTTTTTTCATAATATCAATGTCGTGATTACGAACAGCGCCTGATGAAAGTTCTACGCCGTTGCATACAATATCGTACTGATATGCAAGAACATCAAGAGGGTCTTTTTCGTTAAGAGCCTCAAGACCGCCCTGGGGCATTGAAAACGGATTATGTGTGAATCCGATTTTCTTTTCTTCCTCTTTATACTCAAACATTGGAAAATCATTAATAAAGCAGAAACGGTAAGCATTCTTTTCAATCAAATCAAACATTTCGCCAAGCTTTGTTCTGATTTGACCTGCATACTCGCACGCCTTGCTTTCAACATCGGCAATAAAGAAGATGGTGTCGCCGACTTCAAGATTTGCAATATCTGCAAGCTCTGTTTTCATATCGTCGGGAATAAACTTGTCGATAGGACCTTTATATGATTTATCTTCCTGAACGAGAAGATAACCGAGACCTCCCATTCCTATTGACTGTGCGAATTTAAGAAGCTTTTCGTGCTTGCCCTTTGAAATTTCAGCGTGAACCTTAATCGCTCTAACAGTCTGGCCGTGGAAAGGCTTAAATGAACATCTCTGGAAGAATTCTGTTACATCGATAATTTCAAGTGGGTTTCTCAAATCGGGCTTATCCGTACCGTATTTGAGCATTGCCTCTTTAAAGCTGATTACAGGATATGGTGCTTCTGTAACCTCAAATCCTTCAGGTGCAAACTTTTTAAATGTCTTTGTTAAAATTTCTTCGCCAACTTTGAAAACGTCCTCCTGTGTTGAAAAAGCCATTTCAAAATCAAGCTGATAAAATTCACCGGGTGAACGGTCTGCCCTTGCGTCCTCATCTCTGAAACAAGGAGCAATCTGGAAATACTTATCTATACCTGATACCATAAGAAGCTGTTTGTACTGCTGCGGTGCCTGTGGCAGAGCGTAGAACTTGCCCTTATGAACACGGCTTGGAACAACGTAATCTCTTGCACCTTCAGGAGAAGAAGCACAGAGAATAGGAGTTTGAATTTCCAAGAAGCCCATGTTTGTCATTTCCTGTCTTAAGTAAGAAATAACCTGACTTCTGAAAACTATATTGTCCTTAACTTTATGATTTCTCAAATCAAGAAAACGGTACTGAAGTCTTTTATCCTCTCTTGTTTCCTTTGATGTCTGAATTTCGAAAGGAAGAGGCTGACGAACTTTACCCAAAGTAGTTACCTTTTTTGCTTCCACCTCAATAGTACCTGTGGCGATTTTAGGGTTGATTGTATCCTCGTCTCTCTTTTCAACAACACCCTCAATTGAAAGGCAGTCTTCCTTTGAAATACCGTCAAGAAGAGACGTATCACGCATTACTATCTGCATAACGCCGTACATATCACGAAGATCAATAAATGATACGCCGCCGTGGTCGCGTATATTCTCTACCCAGCCTGCAACCTTAACGTCTGCATCAATATCAGCTTCACTGAATTTATCCATAGTTTTTGTTCTGTACTGTGCTGAAAATTCCATAAAAATTCTCCTTACTCAAATAATAGTAAATATGCAAAAAAGCAGTCCTTTGTCCCATAGGACGAAAGACTGCTTCCGTGGTACCACCTAAATTAGCCAAAAAGGCTCACTCAAAGGGATTAACGCTCCCACACGCCCGATTCTACTTGCAATATGCTTTCTTTCGGAAACTCATAGGTGTTTTTCGCTGTTTGTATGTACCGACTTGCACCCACCGTCAGCTCTCTGAAACATTGGCAAACAACTACTCGCCTAATCAACGTTTATCAATATCAAAGTTATAATAACACTAAAAAACCTTTAAGTCAATATTTTTATTGCCTGCGTGATATATTATATGCGTATTACGCCAAAAAAACAGGACTGACAAAAGTCAGTCCCTGTCTGTCAATGTGAATGGGCTGTGCTCTGCGTCACAGCAGTAGTTTGAGAAGAGGAAGTTACTTTGTTTTGCACATACTCGTCGTATCTGTTCTCAAGTTTCTTGTACTTTCTGTTTTCTCTGTCCTTCATCAGCACAGTTTTGGCATCAAAAGAGATAAAATACTCTCCCACTGTTTCCATTGAAAAGGTTTCTTTACCTTCCTCGTTTGTAGTGTCATTGCGAACTACTACATTGGCAACAACCTTAACATATTTTTTGCCGTCAATGTCTACACCGTTTGATGCCACCATCATTTTATAATCGTCTTCCACCTTATCAAGTCCCAGCTCCTCTTCAGTATAGCACTGCTCAATAAAGTGAATTGCGTCGATTTCTTTGATAACAGCCTCTTCAGTGGGCACTTCGCCGGACGCAGTAACCGTACTGTCGCCATCAGCATTTGAGCAGGCAGAAAAAGCCATCGCCAAAATCACAAAAGGTATTACTAAAGTCACAATCTTTTTTATAACTATTCCCTCTCTCTCGTAAAGGAATGGGTATTACTCCCCATCCTGCTCCTCATCGTCACAGTCACACTCAACCTCAAACTCCAGCTTCTCGCCGCAGTTTGGGCAAGGTACTACACCCTCAAGAACTGTGTCCTCGTCGACAACAAACTCCTGACCGCAGAGTGGACACTCAACCTCAAACTCTTCGAAATCATCGTCGCACTCGCAGCAGTCGTCGCAGTCGCACTCGTCTTCGTCCATAAGATAATCCTCTACCTCGGCAAGATCCTCGTCAACAGCATCAATTTGCTCTGCAAGAATTTCCATACCCTCGGTGATATCCTCTACATCCTCGGTTAAATTTTCAAGCACGTCAATAATTGCCTTGAAAACTTTTGTATCTTTCTTGTCGTCGTCTAAATCAAGACCCTCAAGGAGACCCTTAAGGTAGCCCAAGCTCTCTTTTGTTTCCATAATTAAAACTCCTTTGTTTTTTGTCTTATTATGCTCTTTCCATATATTCACAGGTTCTTGTGTCAATTCTGATCATATCACCCTCATTAATGAAGAGAGGAACTCGAATTTCAGCACCTGTTTCAACCTTTGCGGGCTTAAGTGTATTTGTTGCAGTGTTGCCCTTAAGACCCGGTTCAGTCTCAGTAACCTCAAGTGTTACAAAGGTAGGAGGCTCAACGCCGAATACCTTGCCCTTGTATGAAAGAATACGGCAAATCTCATTTTCCTTAACAAACTTGAAGTTGTCTGAAAGGTCAGCCTCTGAAACCGGAATCATTTCAAAAGTTTCGTTATCCATAAAGTAGTAAAGGCCGTCATCATTATATGAATAAGCCATCTCTTTTCTCTCGATAAATGCAGTAGGGAATTTTGCTGAAGGGTTGTAGCTCTTTTCAGTTACTGCACCTGTAATAACATTCTTTGTTTTTGTTCTTACAAAAGCAGCGCCCTTTCCCGGCTTAACGTGCTGGAACTCAATAACCTGCAAAACGTTGCCGTCTTCTTCAAAAGTAACGCCGTTTCTGAAATCACCTGCTGATACCATAATTTATACCTCCAAGATTTTGTAATCCTATTTCATAATTTCTTCTATATTTTATATTATTTCAAGCAATAAATCAATACCCATTTTATAGCTGTCTTTTCCGTATCCGCAAATCTGTTTTACACACACATCTGTAATTACGGAAATCTTGCGAAAATCCTCGCGGTTATGAATATCCGACATGTGAACCTCAACAAACGGAGTATAGTCGCTGACAGCCTCAATTGCATCACGTATAGCGTATGAATAATGGGTATACGCCCCAGCATTGATAACTACTCCGTCAAACTCGTCCTTACTTTCGTGAATAGCGTCAATAATATCTCCCTCGTGATTTGACTGGAAGAAAAACATTTTAGCGCCGTTAGCTTTACCGTAAAGCTTTAATTCCTCATTTATTTGTTTCAGAGTTTCGCCGCCGTATACATTCTTTTTTCTTATGCCCGTCATATTAAGGTTAGGGCCGTTTAAAACAAGTATCTTTTTCATAATATCACCAAAAACATATTAACTCAAACACAACGTTAAGTCAATAAAATAAAGGGAAGCTACGCTCCCCTTTATGTAGTACATTATTTATACTTTCTCTTACGAGCAGCCTCGCTCTTCTTTTTACGAGCTACTGAAGGCTTTTCATAATGTTCTCTTTTACGAACTTCCTGAATGATACCGTCACGGGAAGTCTGGCGCTTAAATCTTCTGAGAGCGCTGTCAAGAGATTCATTTTCTTTAACTTTAACCTGACTCATTCGATTCCCTCCCTCCGACCGCTTTCGGGGGTATTAGATACTTTCAATATCCGTGTGAGATTATATACAAATTATACTGAAAAGTCAAGTATTTTAGCAAGAAATATCTTTTCAATAAGAAAAATGTTTCTATTTTGTCATTTTATGTCAAATATTAATGCAAATAAATTACGCCAAACAGCAAAATTAAACTGTTTGGCGTTTCTTATAATACTATTTGTATTAATTATTTGTTAATCTGTTTTGAGTATTTTGCAAGGTAAACAGTTCTCATAAGGAAGCACTCTGCCTTAGGAACATAGTGAGTGCGGTTGAAAATATCGCAGTCAACTACTGCTTCACAGCCCTTATCCATAATGATTTCAAGAGCCTGCATATCACCTTCGCTGTTACCTGCTACAAGAGCGCCGTTGCCCTGAATAAGCACTGCATTTCTCTTATGGATTGATTTAGCAATTTCATCGGCACACTCATCGGTATCACCGTCAATCCAAGGAACTGTCTTAACGTCAAGACCTACAATCTGTGCAAAATCATCAATCATAGGATACATTGTTTCGTCAAGGCAGGAAACTGCAACAACATCGGGAGCTGTAAGATGATTTATCATTGTGAAGTTTTCATTCTGATAAATCGCTCTGTGAATTTTAGCGCATTTGGGAGCAATGCCGTTAATAGCAAGTCCTGTTGCAATATCCACATCTACCTTCTTGCCGCCGTCATAGGTAAGAGTGAAAACGCTGCCTGTTCTTACAGATGAGCCAAGGTCGCAGATTGAACTTGGCATTTCTCCTGCATCATTCTTTTTAAGGAAATAATTTCTTCTGTTATCAGCTGAATATTCCTTGTCCCAAGAGTGACGGAGATAGTTGTCCTTGATTACCTTTTCACAGCATTTTTCAAGAGCGTCAGCAACCTCAAAAGCCTGCTCATATGTTTTGCCGAGGCAAAGAGTTCCGTGATGCTTAAGCATAAATGCATAGCAATCAGGATTTTCAAGCATACACTTTTCTACCTTCTTGCGAAGAGGGTTTGTAGTTGACATTGCATACTCTGCAACAGGTACCTTGTCCCCTAAAACGCTCTTAAACTCGTCATAAACATTACGGATTTCCATACCTGTAATGCTCACAATAGTAGCCGCTTTCTGGTGTGTATGAATAACAAAATCAACCTCAGGATGATGCTTATAACTGTCTGCGTGAATGCCCTTTTCAGATGACGGCTTAATGTCGCCCTCGTGGGAACAATCCTCAATATTTACAACTACAACCTCATCGGGAGTAAGTGTTTCATAAGCTCTTCCTGAAGGAGTGATAACGAACTGTGTGTCGCTTATTCTTGCTGAAACGTTGCCCCAAGTACGAGCAATAAGTCCTGTTTCAACTAATTTTTTGCCTGCATCAACAACAAGCTGTTTTGCCTGTTCGATTTCGTAAGCCATAAATTTCTCCTTAATTATTTACTTCAATTTATAGTGTAATTATGCTACTAAAGGGAGCAGAAAAGTCTGCTCCCCGGAAGTATTAAAATTAGTAGTCGATTTTTTCACACTGTGAAAGAACCTTATCAAAACGCTTAATGCACTCATCAATATCCTCTTCAGTATAAGCGCTTGAAGTGTAAAGACGTGAGCCTGCAAGTGTTACAAGACCCTCTGCCATATAAGCAGCGCCCATATACTGCATCTCTGTCTGACGGATACCTGTCTGCTTAAGTACGGTAGGAATTGTCCAAGGCTTCTTCCAGTTTACGCTGAAATGCATTGTAGCAACTGTATGAAGCTGGCAGATTGAACCGATGTTGTAGCAAACAAACGGAAGATCATACTTCTTGATTGACTCGTTAATACCTTTAACAAGTCTGTCTGCCATCTGACCTGCAACCTGACAAGCATTTCTCTTTTCAATCTCACAGATTACTGTGTAACCTGCACAGCAGGAAAGAGGAGTAGCAGCCATTGTACCGCCGCACATTGCCTTATGAATCTTTTTGCCTTCAGTCTTATCAAGACCTGCGCCAAGATACTTCATAACTTCTTTGTGTCCGCCGATTCCGCCTGCGCCCGGATAACCGCCTGCAATAATCTTACCGAAGATTGTAATATCAGGGTCAATACCATAGTAGCCCTGTGCACCTGAAAGTCCGATACGGAAACCTGTTACAACTTCGTCGCATACAAGGAGAGCACCGTACTTACGGCAAAGAGCCTGAACGCCCTTCGGGAAATCTTTATCAACCGGACGAGTTGCTGACTCTGGGCCGCAAGGCTCAATGAATACAGCAGCAGTACCGCCGCGGAACTTGTTAAGGATAAGCTTCTTCTCAAGGCTCTTAAGGTCATTTGGGAAGAACTCCTGAGTGTGCTTGAATACAAAGAGAGGCACACCGTGTGACTGCATATTAAGTGTACCGGGAACACGCATACCCCAAGCAAGCTGATCTGACCAGCCGTGGTAAGCGCCGCCCATCTTGATGATGTTCTTGTGGCCTGTTGCAAGACGAGCTACACGAACTGCACACATACAAGCCTCTGTACCTGAACCCAGCATGCGGAACATTTCAACTGAAGGTACACACTCTGAAATCTTCTTTGCAAGCTTATACTCATATGGATGGAAAAGACCTGTTGAAGGACCGCAGTCATCAAGAAGCTCTTTAACCTTTTCCTTAACTACATCATCGTTTGAGCCGATAATTGTAGGACCGCCTGCCTGAAGGAAGTCAAAGTACTCGTTACCGTCGATATCATAGAGCTTATTGCCCTTTGCTTTTGTCATAACGATTGGGAAAGGATAGTTGAATGCAAGATTGTGCTGAACACCGCCAGGAATAACCTCTTTTGCTTCAGTAATCATTTCCTTTGATTTTGCACACTTCTTCTCAAAGTACTCTTCTTCGTACTTCTTAAGAGCGGCACGATTGATAGAATAAACCGGTTTTTTGATGAGCGCATCAAGCTGTGCTGTAAGCAGCGCTGCATCAGGATACTCTGTAATAGCGAATCTTGTATCCATTTGTAAAATCCCCCTTGTTTTTGCGAGCAGTTGCTCACTTTTAATTTGTGTGAGCGGTCGCTCACAATTTTTACAATTTAAGTATATCACTTTTTATCAATTTGTCAAATACTTTTAGGTTAAAAATTAGTCATATTTCTTGCAAAATAATCAGAATAGTGTTACTATATCATCACTAATACGTCAAATATCAGGAAAGATTTGTAAACCTTGCACAAAGGCGGCATTTTTCTTTTGTGCAACGATACAAAATTAAAAAAATATGTTACAGAAAAAATATAACAAGGATGCTTTTGACAGAGTTGACGAAGAAAGGCGCAATCTTATTCTTGAGGTTGGAACTGAAGAATTTTCGTCAAAAGGATATGAAAGCGCTAATATAAATGTAATAGCAAAAAAAGCAGGTATCTCAATAGGGCTTATGTATAAATACTTTGCCACTAAAGAGGACTTGTTTATCACCTGTCTGAAGTACGGAACGGACATTCTTGAAAAAGCTCTTTACGACATTATGATAAGTGATGACAAACTGCTGAAAAAAGCGGAAAAGCTTATACGCACGATTTGTCTTCATTCTAAACAACACGCAAACTACATTAAAATGTATAACGAGATTTGTGCTGAAAAAGGCTCTATTGAACGAATCAGAGTTATTGTGGAAGAAATAGAAAGCAAGAGAAGTTTCATTTACGTTACGTCCATATGTCAGGCAATGGAAAAGGGTGACGTAAGAGCAGATATGAATCCAAAACTTTTTGCTCTGTTTCTTGACAACCTATTAACCTCTTTACAGTTTGCATACACCTGCGACTATTACAGGGAGAAATTTAGGGTTTACACAGGTATTGATGTGAATGAGGCGGATGACGAGCAGGTTATCGACCAGCTTTTAAGATTTATTGAGTCTGCATTCACTTTGGAAAAATAATTATGGAGGAGAAATATGAGTAAGTACGTAATAACCTATGACATAGGTACAACAGGCATAAAAACCTGCCTTATTGAGATAGATAAGGAGATCAGGATTTTAGGCTCTTCTACTGCAGGCTACGGTCTTTATGTTGATGAAGAAACAGGGGTAAAAGGCGGCGCTGAGCAGGACGCAGACGAATGGTGGGACGCAATGTGCTCCACTACAAAAATCGTTTTTGAAAAAGTACCTAATGTAAAGAAAGAACAGATTGAGGGAATCAGTTTCTGTTCAGCTATGCAGGGACTTGTACTTGTTGACAAAGAAGGAAACTGCATCCGCCGTCCTATGACATATATGGACCAGCGCGCAAGAGAAGAACTGAAAAAAGGTATTGCATACGGTGTTCAGATTGCAGGCGCAGAGGTTACAAAACTTCTGAAATATCTTAGATATACAGGGGCTGTATCATCTTCTGTTAAAGACCCTATTTGGAAATACAAGTGGGTTGAGGCTCACGAGCCCGAAAATTTCAAGAAGATTTACAAGTGGCTTGATATTAAAGAGTATCTTATCTGCCGTGCCAGCGGTGAATTTGTTATGACTACCGACTCTGCATTTGCTACTCTCCTTTACGATACGAGAAAAGGTCACGAGGGTTGGTGCAAGCCTATTTGCGATATGGTAGGCGTAAATATTGAACACCTTCCCCCTATCAAGAAATGTACTGACAAAGTCGGCGAAGTTACAGAAAAGGCTGCTCACGAACTTGGTCTTGCTCCCGGAACAGCAGTATTCGGCGGAGGCGGCGATGCATCTCTCATCGGCGTAGGTGCAGGAGCAGTTGAAAACGGCGACACTCATATTTATTCAGGCACATCAGGCTGGGTCGGCACTGTTTGTGAAAAGCAGACAGTTGACGCAGGAGCAATGATGGCGGCAATCGTTGGCGCAGATCCTGAAAGCTATAACTATTTCGGTGAGCTTGAAACATCTAACAAGTGTGTGAGCTGGGTAAAAGACCACCTTGCGCTTGACGAAATCGGCGTATTCCTTAAAAAGTACGGAAACGCATCTGACAGCCTTGAGCAAGTTGAATTTAACCTTTACGATTATCTTGAAGAAGTAATCGATACTGTTCCCGCAGGCTCAAACGGAGTTGTATTCACTCCTTGGCTTCACGGCAACCGCTGTCCTTTTGAAGACCCTAACGCCGCAGGTATGTTCTTTAATATCAGACTTGAAACAGGTAAAACAGAACTTATCCGTTCAGTTGTAGAGGGAATTTGTTTCCATATGAAATGGATGCTTGAAAGGCAGGAAAAGAAAGTTAAAACGTCTGACCCCGTTCGCTTCTGCGGCGGCGGAGCTTTAGGCTCAACCACCTGTCAGATACTTGCTGATATTCTCGAGCGTGATGTAGAGGTTGTGGATTCTCCTCAAAACATCGGTGCGGTGGGCGCTGCGGCTTGTATAGCAGTAGGCACAGGCGTTATTCCCACTATGAAAGACGTTAAAAAGCTCATTCCTGCAAATCTTGTTTATCATCCGAACAAAGCAAACAGAGCTGTTTATGAAAGAAACTTTACTGTATTTAAAAATCTTTATAAGTGCAACAAAGAAAACTTTGCAATCCTTAACGGCTAATATAACATTACTAAAGGCAGATACACGAAAAATCGTGTATCTGCCTTTTTTCTAATTATTATTTGAAACCAATATAACTTTTTTGTCTTCGGGGATACCTTTAAACTTTTTATATCTTTCAAGATATGTTTCGTTTTCAATAAAATTACTTGACCACTGAATATGCTCTATCTGTTTTGGATATTCAATAATTTCAATAGTTGAATTTCCGTTTTCCAATGCGGCGTTAACAGACTTATCCCTCTCAAGCCCTATACAGTCCAAAAAACCGTAACAGACGGCAGTTACCGAAACCAGCAAAACCAAACACACACTTGTTATGAGTTTAAGCTTTTTATCGTGTAAGTAATCATTTGTTTTTTTATTTTTGAAAAACTTACCGTACAAATAAACCACAAGCATAAAATACTGTAAAAAATAACACCTTGGAGCAACCACATATATTTCCTTGCCGCTGTTTGTAAAAAGAAGCGGCAGCGTCATAACAACCATACATACCACAGGGAGTAATTGTAAAATATTTTTATTTTTAAAAGCTTTATATGATTTTAAAAAGAAAAACACTAAAAAGGCCGCAATAACTGCCAGCAAAATTATTTCAAAAGCAATTATCAGCACGCTGTTAGTATCGGCAGGAAAAATATAATCGGCATATTTTTTAAGAGAACCAAAAAAGCCTGCCGCTCTTTGATTATTGCTTACATCCCCTTTTTGCATTAATCTGTAAGCGCTGTTTGAAAACATAACGGCAATTCCGATTAAAGAGCCTAAAAAGAAAAATAATGACTTTTTACAAATTCTTTTATAATGATAGTATCTGTATGCAATAACGCCTAAACTGAAGAGCAGGCAAAACAGTGTGTAATGTTCAACACATAAACAAGACAAAACGCCGTCAACAATCAATAATACATAAACTGCTTTATTTTCATAACCTTTACTTGTAACAAAATAGTAAAATATCAATATAAGCACAGACGGCACCACATAGTTTGTAAAACCGCTGAGCCACCCTACTGTAGAGCCGAAAATCTGAAAAGGCTGTAAATCGCCGAAGGAAATTTGATTTGGCAAAACCAAAATAAGAACGGAAGAGAAAGCAACAATGTAGTTTATTGTACTTCCTTTGCAATGAGATAAATTGTCAAATATCTTGCTTAAAATAAATATAAGCAAAAACATAATCAGCGCACAAAACAAAACTTTGAAAATTACAGACCTTGTAGCAAGGATAATCAAAATATTGCCTAAATATCTTCCGTTATAACCGTCAAAGCCGTTTTTCAATCTGTCAATTCCGATATCCGAACCCCACGCCCAGTCATCGCCCGCAAATGGAAGAAAGTAATAGAAAACGCCAAACAAAACAACGGTAAGTAAGTAAAGTATTATACGTTTATTTCTTTTTATCAAATCCATAAATTTTATTTCCATAAGCGTCTCATTTTTCAACACCGTTAATTTAACTTTTTTATAATATCATATATGTTTTGCTAATTCAATAACCTGCATATCAATATCAAGGTAAGAAAAAAGGACTTTCTTTAATCTCTTAAAGAAAGTCCTTTGAGTTTATTTAATTACTCAGCATCAGGAGCATAGTAATCAACAAGCTTTGTAAGCTTATTGTACTTCTCAATTGAGTTTTCAGCAGCAATAGCAAACAACTGCTCTGCTTTGCCTGGGAATGCTCTCTTAAGTGAAGAGTATCTAACCTCACCCTCGATGAACTCAACATAGTCAGCTGTAGGAGCTTTGCTGTCAAGTGAGAATGGGTTCTTGCCAATCTTGATAAGGTCAGGATTGTAACGGAACAAGTTCCAGTAACCTGCTGCAACAGCTTTCTTCTGCTCAGTCTGGTTAAACGGCATCTTGATACCGTGGTTGATACAAGGAGCATAACAGATGATGATTGACGGACCGTTATATGCGGCAGCCTCCTGGAATGCTTTTAAGCACTGATTTGCATTAGCGCCCATAGCAACCTGTGCAACATATACATAGCCGTAGCTCATAGCGATCTGTGCAAGATCCTTCTTCTTAACTACCTTACCTGAAGCAGCAAACTTTGCAACTGCACCTGTTGGAGTAGCCTTTGAAGCCTGACCGCCTGTATTTGAGTAAACCTCTGTATCAAATACTACGATATTAACGTCTTCGTTAGATGCGATAACGTGGTCAAGACCGCCGAAACCGATATCGTAAGCCCAACCGTCACCACCGAAGATGAACTGATATTTCTTAGCGGCATAATCCTTATCCTTAAGGAAGTCAGCGGCAGCCTCTGCAGCCTCGCCGTCAAGAGTTGTATTTTCAAGAGCCTCGATAAGAGCCTCTGCACAAGCAGTATTTGTTTCTGCATTTTCATAAGTGTCAAGCCAAGCCTGAGCCTTATCTGCAACAGCTGTGCCGAGAAGAACCTCAGCGTCAGCAGCAAGTCTCTCACGAATCTGCTTTTGAGCAAGCATCATACCGTAGCCGAACTCTGCGTTATCCTCAAACAGTGAGTTTGACCAAGCAGGACCGTGACCCTTCTTGTCAACTGTGTAAGGAGTTGAAGGAGCAGAACCGCCCCAGATTGATGAACAACCTGTTGCGTTGGCGATATACATCTTGTCACCGAAGAGCTGTGTAGCAAGCTTTGCATATGGTGTTTCACCGCAGCCTGCGCAAGCGCCTGAGAACTCAAGATATGGCTTTCTGTACTGAACGCCGATTGTTGTATTGTTTACAACCTCCGGTTTAGCGTCGATATCGCAAAGAGCGTCAAATACTTTCTGTCCCTCAAGCTGTGAAGCGATTGGCTTCATTGTCAAAGACTTTGTAGGACAAACGTTAGCACAAGAGCCGCAGCCTGTGCAGTCAAGAGTTGAAACAATAAGAGCATACTTATAAGGAGCTCTCTTATGGTCAACCATCTTGGTGCCTTCAGGAGCATTTGCTGCCTCTTCTGCGTTAAGACATACAGGACGAATTACTGCGTGAGGACAAACCATTGAACAAAGGTTACACTGTGCACACTTTGTGCCGTCCCATTCAGGAACAGTAATAGCAATACCTCTCTTTTCAAATGCAGCTGAGCCCTGTGGATATACACCGTCTGCACAGTCAACAAATGTTGAAACAGGAAGGTCGTCACCGTGAAGTCTGCCTACCGGGTCAAGGATTTCCTTAACAAACTTCTTCATTTCAGGACGATCGGTTGGAACGTGAAGCTCCTGTTCCTCGTCAACAGCGTCTTTCCAAGATGCAGGAACATCAATCTTAACAAGCTCTTTTGAGCCTCTGTCGATACCTGCGTGGTTAGCGTTTACAACAGCCTCACCCTTCTTTGAGAACTTCTTAACAACTGCTGCCTTCATAAGCTCAATAGCCTTGTCAACAGGAAGAATGTTAGAAATTGTAAAGAATGCTGACTGAAGGATTGTAGACGCCCTGCCGGGAAGACCAACTTCCTCTGCAATTTTAATACCGTTGATGGTATAGAACTGAATATCATTTTCAGCAATATATCTCTTCATCTTTGCAGGAAGATTTGCATCAAGTTCCTCAGGAGACCAGATACAGTTAAGAAGGAATGTACCGCCTGGAACAATATCCTGCACCATATCATACTTTGTTACGTATGAAGGATTATGGCAAGCTACGAAATTAGCCTTATTGATAAGATAAGTTGATGTAATCGGTGATGAACCGAAACGAAGGTGAGATACTGTAATACCGCCTGACTTCTTTGAATCGTAGAAGAAGTAACCCTGTGCATACATATCTGTGTTATCGCCGATAATCTTGATAGAATCTTTGTTTGCACCAACTGTACCGTCTGAACCGAGACCCCAGAACTTACAGGAAGTTGTACCTGCAGGAGTAGTATCAGGATTTTCTGTAACATCAAGAGAAAGATGTGTTACATCGTCGTGAATTGAAAGAGTGAACGGACTCTTTGGCTCAGGAGCATTCATATTGTTATAAACTGCAATAATATGAGCAGGAAGAGTGTCCTTTGAACCAAGACCAAAACGACCGCCGTATACAGGAACGTCGTGGAACTTGCTGTTCTTAAGAGCTGCAACTACATCGAGATAGAGAGGCTCGCCAAGTGAACCTGGCTCCTTTGTTCTGTCCATAACTGAAATAGACTTAACTGTTTCAGGCATAACGTCGAGGAGATGCTTTACTGAGAAAGGTCTGTAAAGATGAACCTTAATCATACCAACCTTTTCGCCGCGAGCGTTAAGGTAGTCGATTGTTTCCTGAATAGTATCGCAAACTGAACCCATTGCTACGATAACTCTTTCAGCATCCTCTGCACCGTAGTAGTTAAAGAGTTTATAATCTGTACCAAGCTTTTCGTTAATCTTGTTCATATATGCCTCTGTTGTAGCAACAGCGTCATTATAATACTTGTTACAAGCCTCACGATGCTGGAAGAAAATATCGCTGTTCTCTGCTGAACCGCGAAGAACAGGTCTTTCAGGATTTAAAGCACGTGCACGGAAAGCCTGAATATCTTCCATATCAACCATTGATTTAAGATCGTCATAGTCCCAGATTTCAATTTTCTGTACTTCGTGAGATGTACGGAAGCCGTCAAAGAAATGAAGGAAAGGAACACGGCTCTTGATTGTTGAAAGGTGAGCAACTGCACCAAGGTCCATAACCTCCTGCACATTTGCAGAGCAGAGCATTGCATAACCTGTCTGACGACAAGCCATTACGTCTGAATGGTCACCGAAAATGTTAAGAGCGTGGGTTGATACGCAACGTGCTGAAACGTGAATTACTGAAGGAATGAGCTCACCTGCAATTTTATACATATTCGGGATCATAAGAAGAAGACCCTGTGATGCTGTATAAGTTGTTGTGAGAGCACCTGCTGAAAGTGAGCCGTGAACTGCACCTGCTGCGCCTGCTTCGGATTCCATTTCAGCAACCTTTACTGTTTGACCAAAAATGTTCTTTACTCCTCTTGCTGCCATAGCGTCTGTTTCTTCAGCCATGTTTGATGAAGGAGTAATGGGGTAAATTGCGGCAACTTCTGTGAACGCATAACTTACGTGTGCTGCTGCACTGTTACCGTCCATAGTTTTTCTTTTTCTTGCCATTGGAACATCCTCCTAAAAAAATGTTATTCATAAGTTTAGCGATAGTAAAAGCTATCTAACCTTACTAATTATATCACTTAAAGTTTTTAAATTCAATATAAATATAAAAAAGGCAAGATTTTTCTTGCCTTTTTTGTTAATCGTCTTCGCCCTCAAGAACTTCAATACCTGTTGCAGGTCTGATTGTTCCTGTATTTTCACTTGCGCTGATAGTGATAGAATTTTCAGAAATCTTTATTCCGGAAAATGTAACGGTTACATCTACTGCACCTTTAAGTTCTCCAAGATCAAAACTTTCTTTTTTACCCGACTTATCCAATTTAACCTTTACGGGCTCAAGTTTTGAGTATTTCTTATCCCCTTCAGCCTTGTAAAGAATTGTAATTTCTGTTTCCTGCTTATTGTAATAAGGGAGAACAACGTCAACTGTTACATTTCTTGCCTTTGGTTTTTCTGTTTCATCGTCCTTATCATTATTTCCGTTAGTTGAACCTGTCGTTGAGCCGGACGCTGAACCGGTATTGCCGTTTTGATTTGAAGTACCGCCGCCTGCATTACTTGAAGATGAAGAACTGTCATTTGATGAATCTTTTTCGTCAGAAGCGCCTGCTTTGTTTCCTGATGCAAAAGTGTTTTCTTTTTCAGATACAACAGTTACTACGTCGCCGTTTTCATCTGTAACAGCTTCACCGTTTTCGTCAGTAACAATTTCAACTACTTCACTTTCAGTATACTTTTCGTTCTTTGAAGAATTAGTTGCAAAGACGATAACTGCCGCAACAACAGCAATTACAACCACGGCTGAAACAGCAATAATAATTTTCTTTTTCTTGTCCATTTTATCTCTCCTATCTGTTTGCAAGGATAGTAATAACAGCTATTAACACAATTGCTACTACCGTTGAAACAGTAATAATTGCAGCTTTCTTTTTACTCATATTCTCCCCTCCTATACAAAAGCATTATATGACGCATCGCTTGGCATACGCCAGTCGCCTCTCGGACTTAATGATACCGAACCAACCTTGGGAGAATCCGGCACGCAAGAGCGCTTAAACTGGCTGATAAAAAAGCGTTTTACAAACAAATCCAACCATTTTTCAACAGTTTTTCTGTCGTACTTTCCGTCAAACGCTTTAATTGCCAAAATCAAAAGTTTTTCCTTTGAAAATCCAAAGCGTATAAAGTTGTAAAGGAAGAAATCGTGGAGCTCATAAGGTCCTATGTTATCCTCTGTTTTTTGGGCAATTTCGCCGTTTTCATCAGGGGGCAAAAGCTCCGGCGATACGGGAGTATCGAGTATATCAAACAGAATATCCGCCGTTTTCTTTTCGCTTATATTGGCAACATATTCCACAAGATATCTTACTAATGTTTTCGGGACTGACGCATTGACGCCGTACATACTCATATGGTCGCCGTTATAGGTACACCAGCCCATTGCAAGTTCGCTTAAATCACCTGTTCCCACAAGCAGTTTGCCGTGCTTGTTTGCCATATCAAACAGGATTTGCGTTCTCTCTCTTGCCTGTGTGTTTTCGTAGGTGATATCTCTTAAGTTTTCGTTGTGCTCAATATCCTTAAGATGCTGTATACAAGCATCTTTTATGCTTATTTCTTTTACGGTAACGCCTAAAGATTTCATTAGTTCAACGGCGTTATTATAAGTCCTGTCGGTAGTACCGAAACCGGGCATAGTAATACCCATAATTTCGCTGTTATCCCTGCCTAAAAGCTTCATCGCCTGCGCGCATACAAGAAGAGCCAGCGTGCTGTCCAGCCCGCCTGAAATACCCACAACTGCTCCCTTTGAGCCGACGTGTTCAATTCTCTTGGCAAGGCCTGCCGCTTGTATGTTAAATATCTCCTCGCACCGCTGTTTTCTGTCCTCTTCCAGTGAAGGAACAAAGGGATACGGGTCAACGTATCTGTACTTTAAATCATTGTTTTTATTATCTGTTACGGCGGGGTTTATAACGCAAGCAAGCTGATTGTTTTCAAAGCTCATATTCTTGCGTCTTAAAGCGTTGAGTTTTTCAACGTCAATATCAGCAACAGTAATTACATTATCTCTGGAAAATCTTTTACCCTGTGCAATTACTGCGCCGTTTTCAGCAATAAGCGTAGCTCCCGAAAACACCAAATCCGTAGTGCTTTCGTAAACAGAAGCCCCTGCATAAACGTAGCCGCAAATACACCTTGCAGACTGATTTGAAACAAGATCTTTTCTGTACTGAGCCTTTGAAACATACTCATCGCTTGCAGAAAGATTTGCAATGATATTTGCCCCTGCAAGAACCTTACTGCTTGACGGAGGGTTGGGAACCCACAAATCCTCGCATATTTCAACACCCAAATACACGTCGTCAGCAATCATAAAGATACTGTTAACGCTCATAGCGGCGTTAAATTTTTCGAT
Organism: uncultured Eubacterium sp.; assembly: GCA_944385025.1. Taxonomy (GTDB): domain Bacteria; phylum Bacillota; class Clostridia; order Oscillospirales; family Acutalibacteraceae; genus Eubacterium_R. The sequence goes on along the minus strand of CALWVQ010000015.1, from coordinate 15,355 downwards.
ATAGCAGTCGCCCAAATACGTTGCGGTGTCAAACCACCTTTTTTCGTAAAACTCGTTATAATTTGCTATATACTGTTTTGGCACAATACCCGATACTCTTCCTCCGCTTAACACAAAAGCACAGTTGTAGAGTTTGTTTAAATAAGAACAGGGTGCTCCGATCAGCACAACGATATTTTTATCTTTTGTATATTCTGCTAATTCCAGCACAGCCTTGTCCGACTTATCAAGAAGAGATTTGTTAAAAAACAAGTCGGCGCAGGTATAACCTGTAACAGAAAGTTCAGGGGTTACAAGAAGCCTTATGTCTTCTTTTACTGCCTCATCAACAGCTTTTTTAATTTCTTTTACGTTATAATCAACATCGGCAACCTTGATTTTAAGTGAAGCCGCCGCAGTTCTTATAAATCCGTAATTCATTATATCACCTTTCGGTATACTATTTGAGATAGTATCATAATTTTATTTCTAAATTGTTAAATCATTGTAATTTTAAATTTAAATGAAACTGTTTCGTCAGGTTCCAAAACAGTCATACCGCGTTTATTTTCAAAAATTTCATCCTCGTCAGAACAGTTAGAAATTCCCGTCCACGGCTCAAGAGCAACAAACGGTGCATTACCAACAGCGGACCACACAAGAAGATTATTCATATCCTGAAATTCTATTTTTATGCCCTTACCGTTTTTACCTGTAAGAGTGGCTGATTTTGCCTGACAGTTTTCAAAAATCAAAGCGTCGTTTTCCTCAAACAAATTGTGTTTAAGTTTAAGAGTATCCGTACCTTTCATAACGTCATATTCTTTTGAAACGTCCACAAGTCCTGTGTGGTGGTCAGGACGAAGACAGGGGTTTGATATAGGCTTGTCAAAAACGACCTTGTAATCCTCAAACTCCTCGTCCTCACCCAAAGGACAATTGAATGCGGGATGGCCGCCTATAACAAACGGCATTTTTTCACTGCCTGTATTTGTTATGATATATTCGTTGGTAACAGTGTCCCCCACAATTGTGTACTTAATTTTAAGCTCATAGTCAAAAGGAAACTGTTTTTTAGTGTTCTCACTGCTTTTTTGAATAAAAGTTACACTGTTTTTATGCTGTTCAAAAATATCAAATGGATTAATTCTTGCAACTCCGTGGCGCTTCATCTCGCAAGGTTTTCCAAAAGCTTTAGCTTTTCCGTCAGCAAGCACACCCACAATAGGGAAACATACAGGAGCCTGTCCTGACCAATATTGTGCGTCGCCCTGCCACAAATATTCTCTGCCGTCTTTAACAAGAGAATTAAGCTGTGCGCCCTCAAGTCCCAGCACGGCGCTGTTTGACTTGCTTGTTATTTTAATCTGCATAAAATCACTCCGTTCAAAGCAATTATAACTTATATAAACTTTTATTGCAATATTGAAAATAGCATCAATATGGGTTACAATAAATACAGGACAAGAGGAGGTCTTAAAATGAACATAGAGAGCTACATCTGCGAGGCTATCTTTGAGGAGAAAGAAAAACATAGGTGTTTTTATCAGCTTATGTGGGATAATTTTAAAGAGGACGGCTTTGTTATTACCGACGAAGACGGTTACGAAATTGACGCTGTAATTAAAGCTGTTGCTCTGCAAAATCTTTTAGGAGAATTCATTTACAGAATTTACGACGAGGTAAACGAAACAGGCTTTGAGGACTTGTATGAGCACATACAAAACCTTGGTTTTACAGATGATGACCTTATGGAATACTGTAAGGAGAAAGAAGAAATTGAAGTAGACGAAGAAGACTTTGAGCTGACAGCAAAAAACGCCCTTGACTACACAAGCGAAATAACGGCGGATAAAATGCTGGAAATGTTTTCACCCGACGATATTTTTGACTATATGTTTACTGCAAGCTATGATTTTGAGCAGGACTTTGTCTTTGATTTTGAGGATTATGAGGAAATGCAGGCATTTATAGATACTAATCAGGGACAGCTTGACAACTACAAAAGCGAATATCCGTCAGTATTAAGCTGGATTGAAAGCGGTATGATTTGCTGACAGAGAGGATAAAAAAAGCACCCGTGAAATCACGGGTGCTTTTTGTGTTTATTTCTTTTCAAGACCTTTTTCGTCAAAGTTGAAAATTGTTGAAAGAATTATCTCATAACCTGTTTTAATTGACTCGGGAACAAGACGATCATATGAGTCACGGCGGTTATGATAGTAATCGGCAGGAGCCGGGTCCATAGCCGCAAGACAGGTTGCCGTAATTCCTGCCTGTGAAAATGCTGCGGCGTCAGATGAGCCGAAAAATACGCTGGAAAATTTAAGGTCGTTGTGACCTGCCTCAACAGCTGAATCCATTACAAGCTGGCTGAACTCCTTGCTGTTTGATACTGTTCCTGTCATATCTCTCTGATATACGTTAAGGAACTCACGGTCAGTAAGTGTATCTACACAGAGAACGGCTGTTTCAACTCCGCTTTTTACATACTCGTCATAGTGGTCCTTTGCCCACTGCTTACAACCACGAAGACCTGCTTCCTCGCCGTCGGTAATCATTGCACATACCTCGGTATTTTCAAAATCAATACCTGCCATATCAAGCATACGCAAAGCAGTTACTGCGGCATAAGTACCTGTAAGGTTGTCGTTTGCGCCGGGAGAAACAGTCTTAAAGTCAACAAAAAGGTAAAGAGTTACCATTGCAAGAGCCGTAATGATATGGAAAATAAAACTGTAACTTGTCATAAATTCGCCGAATGCGCCCATATTTACAAAGTTAGCAATAATGGTAATAACGGCAAGAACGAGAGAAATAAATGCGCTGCCTATTGTAATACCCATAAGAGGACCCATAAGGTTTACTTTTTTGCTGTAATAAATATGTCTCCATTCATATGCAGAGTCAATGTGACCGCTGATAATTATTCTTCTCTTAACCTCGCCTCTTGGCTTTCTTACCGCAAGAAGATTATGCCCCTCAACTTTTTTATAAAGAGGGTCCATAAACGGTTTGTAGAGTAAAAACTCCATAAGGGTTATAAACAAGCCGATAAGCACAACGCCGCCCACAATACACTGTGCAACAAACATTGTCATTACGCTTGTAAACACCAGCACGCTGCACACTACAACGGCAAGAATAATTGCGGCTGAAACAATTTTTGTAAAATGCAAAAATGCCTTGGGAGACATCTTGTAGCTTTCAAACCGTGTTTCATCGCAGAAAGAATCGAGCTCTTTCTTTATGTGCTTTTGAGCAGCATAACAAGCTTCGCTTCCCGACTCACGAGGACCGTATTTTTTGATTACATTAGTAATCTCGCTAACTGTATAGTCAACGTTTTCGTCTATTATTGACTTTGGAAAATCCGAAATTTTCATTATTTTTCTCCTTTAGCAATATATTTTTTATTCAGCTTTACCTCAAGATGAGTGTCGCCGTTCATAAATTTTGCATTGATATGTAATCTGGTAAACGGATTAGTCGGCATTGAAACCTTGTCAACGGCATAATTGATGCCCAAATATCTGTAATAATCCTTAAAGCTGTCAAGCCTTTTAAGGAAATTATCCCAGTTTACATCTTTTTCAGCAGACCAAGCCACCTCGGCAAGACACTGAACACGTGGGTACATACACAAATCGAGCTTTTCTCTGCCGTCTATCCACTCTGTCCAGTTCTCGCCCTCAACGCCCAAAACATTTTTAATATTTTCAGGGCGTACATTGAATTTTTCAGGCTTAAAGCAGTAAGTGTTTTTAAGAGGATATTTTCCGTACGGTATATCAAAATAAAAGCTTTTGTGATTTGACATAATCAAATTTCCGCCGCTGTTGATATGATTTTCGGCATTTTTATCTCTCTTAGCAGTCCAATACTGACCGATAACGCTTTTATCAAGGTTGCCGGCTTTAAGTATCTCATTCCATCCGATAAGGCGCTTGCCCTTATCTTTAAGAAAATCAAGGATTTTATTATTAAACCAACCCTGCAAATCTTCTTCGTTTTTCAGACCGTTTTCTTTAATTACCGCCTGACAGTGAGGACATTTTTTCCACTCGTTTTTAGGCGCTTCATCGCCGCCTATATGAAAATACGGTGCAGGAAAAAGAGAACAAACCTCGTCAATAATGTCAAAAACAAAATTTATTGTTTTTTCCTTTCCTACGCATATTGTTCTGTTCCAATCCCACATCTTATAAACTCTTTCGGGAATTGAGCCGCCGAAATAGCCCGGCACTTCTCTTTCTAACTCACGGCAAGCAAGCCACGGGTAACAGGCAATAGCAGAAGCGCAATGGGCAGGAAAATCTATTTCGGGAATTACCATAATATTGCGCTTTTGAGCATAGTCAACAATTTCACGAATATCATCCTGGGTATAAAATCCGCCGTATTCTTCGTTAATAGTGCTGATACTTTGCCAGCCGTTAATATGAGTATATTTTCTTTTAGAGCCGATTTCTGTCAAGAGAGGATATTTTTTTATCTCAATTCTCCAGCCCTGATCATCTGTCAAATGCCAATGAAATCTGTTTAATTTCATCATAAACATCATATCAAGAAGTCTTTTTACCTCTTCTTTACCGAAGAAATGACGGCTTTCATCAAGCTGAAGACCCCTCCACTCAAATCTGGGCTTATCTTTAATCTCAACGCAGGGAATCTTTTTGCCTCCAAGTTCGCATCTGCTCAACTGGCGAAGAGTTTGCAGGGCGTAATACGCTCCTGCGTTTTCACAGGCTTCAATTCTTATGCAGTCTTTCGAGACTGTAAGTGTATACTCTTCAGATTCAAGTTTATCGTTCTTTGCAATAATAAACCTGTCGCTTTCACCTGTTTTCAAACCGAATACAGATAAGTCGAAATCAGACTTTATAACTTCGTTTTCTTCTAACTCAAAATACCCCTGTTTTTCACGGCAATCGCTTGGATAAGGAATTATATTCAGCATAACAAACTCCCATTAACGTTTTGGTAATTGTAACATAAGTGCAAAAAAATCTCAACACATTATGTTAATGTAAAAAATAAATTTAGTTTTATGGTCTGCCTGATAGGGCTTGAACCTACAATCTTCAGAATCGGAATCTGATGCATTAGCCAATTATGCTACAGGCAGATTTAATTATCCTATTACATTATAGTTACGGGGGCAGTTGCAGTCAAGAAAAAGATATGATAAAATAGAGCAAAGCAGGTGATGAAAATGTTAAAATTCAAAAACGAAAGTTTTAAAATAATGCAAATAGCCGACACGCAGGAAGGGAAAAAGGTAAGTCCTGACACTTTAGACTTAATCTGTAACGCTTTAGATAAAGAAAACCCCGATTTAGTAGTATATTCAGGAGATCAGATTTGGGGAAAACAGTCGTTTAAAGGCGACAGAAATACAGTAAAAAACACTTTGGACATTTTGACAAGACCTGTACGGGAGCGTGATATTCCTTTCACTATATGCTTTGGAAACCACGACAGACAAGTTGGTCTTTCAAACAAAGAACAGTTTGAAATATATAAAGAATTTGACCACTTTATCGGGGAAAGTGTTGAGGATATTGACGGTGTTGCAAACCACGTTTTAGAAATTTGGGACGGAGACAGCCTTGAATATCTGCTATATCTCATCGACAGCCACTCAAGTCTTAAAATAGGATACGACCACGTTCACAAAAACCAAATTGACTGGTACAGACAAACCCGTGACAAGTATGAAAAAGAATACGGCAGGCTTATTCCTTCAATAGTAATACAGCACATACCCCTTTGTGAAGTATTTGAGTTATTAACACAAGTTAAAAAAAGCGCAAAAGGCGCTGTAAGAGGTTTTCGAACTCACGCAAACGAATTTTTTATACTGAACAAAGACAAAGTAAACGCAAAAGGATTTATGAAAGAGTCCCCTGCTGACCCGCAGGAAAACAGCGGAGAATTTGACGCATTTAAAGAAAAAGGTGAAGTGCTGGGCGTTTATTTCGGCCACGACCACAACAACTCATTTAACGGCAAGGTGGACGGTATAGATTTGGGCTACACCCAGGGAGCAGGATTTCACGTTTACGGCCCCGGCAAAGACAGGGGTGTAAGAATCATAGAACTAAAAAAAGGCGGAGAATTTACCACCTATGATTTAAGATTTAGAGATATTGTGGGTAACAAGGTAAAAGAGCCGTTTAAATATGCCTTGTTTCAAATAATGCCCACTAATACCTTTGACGCTATTGTAAGGCTTACAAAATTCTTTATCGGAGTAGGCATTATTGCAATAATCGTTATTTTACTTTTACTGTTTTTATAAAAACAAATAAAAATCAAATCCCTGCCGATATCGGCAGGGATTTTTCAGTCGTCCTTTATTGTAATAATACATCCGAAATTAACAATATTTGCTAAAACAAAAGATATAAGTGAAAGCACTATCCACAACTTATCGGCAGTTTCCACTGTGTTTACGGCGTTAAACACGCCGAAAGCAAAAATAATAACGGATAAAACCGCAAGTATTCCGGGACAGTTTAAAAAGATTTCTTTGGGCGTATACGAAATATCCGTAACAAGATACGTTACCACCACGCTGATAAGCACAATCACCGCCACCACACAGACAAAATTCAGCATTAAAGTCTGATTCGCCGTCATTGGCTTAAATATGGGAAGTACAGAAACAACGTCGCTTCCCCTGAATATTTTAATCTGCGTTATCACCCCTGCGGCAATATTCATAACATTTAATACGGCAAGAAAAATAACCGCCAGCTTTTTTTGAGTTGTCATTTTTGCAAATACCCTTTCAGTTCTTTGAGAAAAATCGCCATTTCTTCGTCTGTTCCGATAGTTATTCTCACATAATTTTCAATCCTCGGAATTGAAAAATATCTTATATAGACTTTCTTGGTTTTAAGATATTCAAACATATCCTTCATTGAACAGCCGTCTTTTGTGGCAAAAATAAAATTAGTTGAAGAATCAAGAACTTTGAAGCCCATTTCCCTCATTTGAGCCGTTACATATTCCCTTGTGGCAATTACCTTACGGCAGGTTTCTTTAAAATATTCATCATCAAGAATACTTGCTTTTCCCGCCTTTATTGACAACGAGTCAATAGTGTAGGAATTATAGGAGTTTTTAACTGCCTCCAATACAGAAATCAGTTTTTCGCTGCCCACGGCAAAGCCTATTCTAAGACCTGCAAGTGAGCGTGACTTTGAAAAAGTGCCTGTAACAAGGAGATTTTCATACTTTTTTGTAAGCTCGACGGAGCTTTCTCCTCCGAAATCTACATATGCCTCGTCAATGATTACAACGCTGTCCTGATTATATTCAAGAAGTTTTTCCACAAAATCGGTACTTTCACCGATAGATGTCGGCGCATTGGGATTTGGAATAATCACTCCGCCGTTTTTCTCTTTATAGTCCTCAACATTTATCCTAAAATCATCGTCAACAGGATAAGTTTTATAGGGAATATTAAAAAGAGAGCACCAAACAGGATAAAAACTGTAAGTTAAATCGGGATAAACTATTGGCAAATCGCTGTTAAAAAGCGCCTGAAAAGCCACGGCGATAACATCGTCAGAACCGTTTCCCAAAAATATGTTATTAGTTTTCACATTATAGTAATCTGCCAAAACCTGCTTTAATTCGGTAGCGTTTGCATTTGGATAAAGCCTTAAACTATCTGCATTAAACTCTTTAATTGCCTGTTCCGCCATAGGTGACGGAGGATAAGGGTTTTCGTTTGCATTTAGCTTGATTATATCCTTATCTTCGCTTTGCTCGCCGGGAACATAAGGCTCAATTTTTCTTAAATTTTCAGTCCATAATTTTTCCATATTCAATACCTCTTTGGTATTTTAGCACACTAAAGCCTTATAATCAAGACAAAATGGCATAACAAAAGCCCCAGCCTAACGGTTGGGGCTTTAAACAAGCATATATGCTATCTATTAACCAAGCTCTGAGAAATACTTGATTGTACGAACCATCTGTGATGTGTAGCTGTTCTCGTTATCATACCAAGAAACAACCTGTACCTCATAAAGATCCTCACCGATTGGAAGAACCATTGTCTGAGTAGCATCAAAGAGTGAACCGTATCTCATACCAACGATATCTGATGAAACGATTTCATCTGTATTGTAACCGAATGATTCAGTTGCAGCAGCCTTCATAGCAGCGTTGATACCGTCAACAGTGATGTCCTTGCCCTTTACAACAGCAGTAAGAATTGTTGTTGAACCTGTTGGGGTAGGAACTCTCTGTGCAGAACCGATAAGTTTGCCGTTAAGCTCAGGAATTACAAGACCGATAGCCTTTGCAGCACCTGTTGAGTTAGGAACAATGTTTACAGCAGCTGCACGTGAACGACGAAGGTCACCCTTTCTCTGAGGACCGTCAAGTGTCATCTGATCGCCTGTGTAAGCGTGGATTGTGCACATAATACCGCTCTGAATTGCTGCATAATCGTTAAGAGCCTTTGCCATAGGAGCAAGACAGTTAGTTGTGCAAGAAGCAGCAGAAATAACTGTATCTTCCGGCTTAAGTGTTTCGTGGTTTACATTGTAAACGATTGTAGGAAGGTCATTACCTGCAGGAGCAGAAATAACTACCTTACGAGCACCTGCCTTAATGTGAGCAGAAGCCTTGTCCTTTGAGCAGTAGAAACCTGTGCACTCAAGAACAACGTCTACGCCAAGCTCGCCCCAAGGAAGCTCAGAAGCGTCAGCCTTTGCATAAATCTTAATCTCTTTACCGTCAACGATGATTGAATCGTCTGTTGCAGATACTGTATCAGCAAGAGCATACTTACCCTGTGATGAGTCATACTTAAGAAGATGAGCAAGCATCTTTGGGCTTGTAAGGTCGTTGATAGCAACTACTTCGTAGCCTTCAGCGCCGAACATCTGGCGGAAAGCAAGACGACCGATACGGCCAAAACCGTTAATAGCAACTTTAACCATTGGAAATTACCTCCGTTAAATAAATAATTATTATTTTGCTTTTGCGCATTATTATTTTATACCGTTTACAACGATTAATCAAGAGAAAAATAGATTTTTTACACTTTATACAAAAAGATACATATTATGCCAATCGTTATAGTTAATTTTTTAACAAAGTTAAAAATTTACCGTGTAAAAAGGATAATCTGCAACATTCTACACTAAGTAGGCTTGAGTCATAAAATAAAAAAACAACACACAAAAGTGTGTTGTTTTTGGTGGGAACAACAGGGCTCGCCGTCTGCGTCGGCTTTCGCCTTGCATACTAATGGCTCGGTCACCCACTGCTGCGCAGTCGGTACCGCCCTCACCGCTCTTCGCTAAAAACAGTTCGCAGGACTGTTTTCTTTACGCTCAGACCTTCACAGGTTCGAGCCTGTAACGATAATAATAAAAAAACAACACACAAAAGTGTGTTGTTTTTGGTGGGAACAACAGGGCTCGAACCTGTGACCCTCTGCTTGTAAGGCAGATGCTCTCCCAGCTGAGCTATGCTCCCGTCAGCAACATAGATTATATAACAAGTAACTATCAATGTCAAGCATTAATTATTGAAAATAATTCTTTTATCCTGTCTATGTCGTCGTTAAGGTAAAGGTAACCAAAAAGTGCCTCCACTCCTGTAGCGCAGTGGTACTCCCCTTCGGTAGCGCTTTTTGGTGAATGTCCCACTTTTGCATTTCTGCCACGCTTAAAAACTGCCGTTTCCTCTTCTGTCAGTAAATCTTTTATTTTGGAATATGCGTCAGTCTGCGCCTTTGCCGAAACATACTTAACGCTTTCACGGTGCAAATCGTTTACAGGACGGTTTGCATTTTTAACTAACATTTCCCTAACGAGAATTTCATAAATACAGTCGCCTATAAAAGCTAAATTAAGAGGACTTAACTGCTTTGGATTAACATTTTTGTCAATAAAATTCATAGAATTACTCCACGTATTCAAACTCAATATCGTAGATTGAAACCGTGTCGCCCTCCTGTATGCCTTTTTCTCTCAAAGCGTCGAAAACTCCGCTTTTTTCAAGGACTCTTTGCATATACTGCAAAGCCTCGTAATCCTCCACGTCAATTCCCTTAAGAACTTTCGGGAACCAGCTTGCCTCAACTATATAATAATTGTCATCCACAACGGTGATTTTGAAGCCTTTGTCGTCCTTAACGATTGCGTCAAGAGGAATTTCCTCTGCCTCATATTCTTTGATAGGGGGCAAAGTTTGCAGTTTATTCCAAACGGCGTTCATTAACTCCTGTGTACCCTCCGAAATAGGCGCGCAGATTGAGTAATACTCATAGCCCTTACTTTCAACGTAGTTTTTGAACTCCTCTATCTGCTCAGGTTCTGCCATATCTATTTTATTGCCTGCCACAATTTGCGGTCTGCTTGCAAGGTCGGGATTAAATTTCTCCAGCTCCCTGTTTATTGTTTCAAAATCTTCAATAGGATTTCTTCCCTCGTGACCGCTGACATCAACTATATGAACAAGAAGTCGGCATCTTTCTACGTGGCGCAGGAACTCGTGGCCTAAACCGACGCCCTCGCTGGCGCCCTCTATAAGCCCGGGTATATCGGCAATTACAAAGGAACTGCCCTCGCCCATTGAAACCACTCCCAAGTTTGGCACAAGGGTGGTAAAGTGATAGTCTGCAATTTTAGGTTTTGCCTGACTTACAACGGATATAAGACTTGACTTGCCAACGCTTGGAAAACCTAAAAGTCCTACATCAGCAAGAAGTTTAAGTTCGAGAGAAACCTCCCACTCCTCGCCGGGCATACCCGGTTTTGCAAAACGTGGCACCTGCCTTGTAGGAGTGGCAAAGTGCATATTGCCCCAGCCGCCTTTTCCGCCCTTTGCGGCAACAAAGCGGTCGATTTTACTCATATCCGCCATTACGGCTCCCGAATTTGCCTCACGGATAATTGTTCCTCTGGGCACTCTGATTTCAAGGTCAGGGGCTTTTTTACCATACTGACGAGAACCCCTTCCGTTTTCGCCGTTTTTTGCGGCATATTTACGCTTATATCTGAAATCGGCAAGAGTGGCAAGGTTGTCGTCAACAACAAAAACCACGTCTCCGCCTTTTCCGCCGTCGCCGCCGTCGGGTCCGCCTGCGGCAACATACTTTTCACGGTGAAAAGCAACTGCACCTGCTCCGCCGTCGCCTGCTTTAATTTTTATTTTTGCTATATCAACAAACATAATAAACATTCCTTTTAATTTCTTATATGAATATTAACAAAAAAAGCCGTCAAATGCAAGGCTTATATTATAGGTACTAATATATGTACTTTAAAATAATAATGTTGTTTTAATGGGTATTGTGTGTTAAAATGTGTCGTGAAAGGATGAGATAAATGGATTTTTCAGCATATATAATCATAGGTCTTTGCGTTGTAATAATAGTTCTTTTGGTGGTGCTAATAACAAAAAAGCCTCAAAAAGACAATTCATCGGCACTTCTTGAACAAAGAATTGATTTAAACGCAAAAAACACCGATGAAAAAATAGACAAGCTCACAGCTCAAATGGGTGCTTTGACTGAAAAGAATTATCAACAGCAAATTAAACTTATTGAAACTCTGAATGAAAATGCACAAAAGCAGACAAAGCTTACAGGCGAGGCAATCAGCTCAATGCAAAAAAGCAACGAAGAAAAGCTGGAACAGATGCGAATTACCGTTGATGAAAAGCTGACGGAAACACTTAACAAAAGAATTAACGCCTCATTCCAAACAGTCAGCGAACAGCTTTCAAACGTTTACAAAAGCCTCGGCGAAATGAAAGAGCTTTCGGCAGGAGTTACAGACAATGTTAAAGGACTTAACAGAGTGCTGACTAACGTAAAGAGCCGCGGCACCTGGGCAGAAGTTCAGCTTGGTAATATTCTTGACCAGACTATTCCCAATATGTACGAAACCAACGTGCAGACTAATCCGAAATATAACGGCAGAGTTGAATTTGCAGTTAAAATCCCAAATCAAGATAACGGCGGATTTACATATCTTCCCCTTGACAGCAAATTTCCTATGGAAGATTATGCAAGACTATCAACTGCGGCAGAGGCAGGAGATTTAGAGGGTCTTGAAAGAGCAAAAAAAGCACTTGAGGCAAGAGTAAAGGACGAGGCAAAGCTTGTTAAACAGTACATAAGCTCGCCTGAAACCACGCCTTTTGCAATAATGTATCTTGCAACAGAGGGTCTTTATGCAGAAATTACCTCATCGAAAACAGGCATTGCAGAAAAATTACAGTCAGACGGCGTAATGATAGCAGGTCCGTCCACAATAACGGCGCTTTTGAATTCGCTTGCAATGGGCTTTAGAACAATGGCAATTAACGAAAAAGCAAACGAGGTTTGGAAGGTGTTAGGCGCCGCAAAAGCACAGTATGAAAAGTTCGGAGATTTGCTTGCAAAGGCAAGAAAGAAAGTTGACGAGGCAGGCAAGGTGCTTGACGAGGCAGACCACAGAAACGACATTATACAGAAGAATTTAAGAAAAGTGGAAACTCTTGACACTTCGGAGGCTACAAACATATTAAGCATTGAAGAATAAAATATAAAACAACAAACGCAGTAACAGTTTAGACTGTTACTGCGTTTTTAACTTGACATTTATAATTGTTTGATAAATCTAATCTGCTTTTTTTCGTTATCATAACCGAGGTTACGATAAAAGCGGTGTGCATCTTTCCTGCTTTCCCCTGAATTAAGTCTTACCCATTTTGCGCCGTTATTTTTCGCCCATTCTTCAGCTCTTTTTAACAATGCCCTGCCTATTCCGTTATTTCTGTAATCGGGCGAAACGGCAAGTCCTAATAAATTTGAACCCTTTTCACAGTAAATAACATTATAAAGTTCAATGTGAATAAAGCCTGTAACTATGCCGTCAATATCGGCAACAAAAACCTGCTCACGCTTACTGTCAAGTTGTTTAAGCCTTTCGCTGACAATAGCCTCGTCGCACTTATAACCTAAATCATTTTTACTAATTTCTGCAAGGGCAAATGCGTCGGTTAATTGTGCTTTTCTAATTTTTACTCTGTCAATAATGACTGAATTCTTTTTTGCCTTTACAGGTATCCAAATTTCATAATAACGCTCTTTTCTGCGTTTTTGCCTGTCAGTTGCTAAGTGATAAACCTCAAGTTCAAAATCGCTTGCCAACTCATAGTCACTGTTAGGCAACCAACAATCAAAAATATGGTTATGCAGTTTAGGAAGTTCATCGCCTGCATATCCGCCCTTTTCAGTTGTAAAAACAGCATACTTCCCCTTTGGTATTACTGCTTTTTCAAGACTATTTTCATTGCAGTTGCTTTTATCCCTTGCGATAGTATAACTGCTATTACTCCATATAGCGTACCATATACCATCATAACCGCTACAAATTTTTTGAGAAATATTATGGCGATCTTCCGACCAAAGTTCACGTGCAAAATCATATCTGTTACTTCCATTGCTAAAGCAAGGAGTAACAATGCCGTACACATCAAATCCATCGTTTTCTACTATTTTAAAATTCATTTTTTCATTTCCTTTTACTTTAATTTCAAAGGATAAGGGAGGATATATATTCAAAGCAGCTGACCTGCTTTTTACTGATGACGGTGAAACATTATGCTGTGAAACAAAAGCACGTCTAAAACTGTCACAGCTTTCATAACCATATTTCATCGCTACATCAATTACTTTTTCGTTACCGCTTTGTAAATCTATTGCGGCACAGGTCAGTCGTCTTTTACGAATATACTCCTTCATTGTCATACCTGTTAAGGAGCGAAACAGATTTGACAATTCATACTCGTTAAGGGTTGTAGTTTTTGCAATACCATCTATATCTATCTCTTCGCACAGATTTTCCTCTATATAACTAACCACATTTTCAAGACTTGAAAGTATATCCATATCCTCACCCCTTGATATAATTGTAGCAGGGTATTGTCACTTATGCACGACTTTTTTAAAACTAATTATGTATGGATTAGACTGAAATAAAATCAATTCTTTATTGATTTAAGAATTTTCGGAAATCTTACTGCAAATATAATTGTGCAGAGGATTGCGGCGGTAGCGTCGGCAACTGCCTCTGCTGTATAAATACCCATAACTCCCATAAATTTAGGCAGGATAAGGGCAAGAGGAACAAGGAGAATTATTTTCCTTAACAGAGCAATAAACAGCGATGTTTTTGCCTGTCCGAGAGATACAAACATATTTTGACATTCTCTTTGCAGTCCGAAAATTGTCATACCTGCCAGGAAAACAGGCATTATTTTTGCCACAGTTTCAATAAGAACCGTATCGCTTGTAAACATTCTTGCCACAAAGGACGGAAATATCATCATTAAAACTATCGCAACGATATTTACGGTAAACATTACGGCAAGAGTTACTTTAAATGTATCCTTAACTCTTTTGGCGTTTCCGTGACCGTAATTATAGCTGACAATGGGAGTAAAGCCCTGAGCAAATCCGGAAAGAGGTACGCTGACAATCTGCATTGCACTTTGCATTACAGAAAGGGCGCTTACATAAATATCGCCGTAAACCTTAAGACTGCCGTTTAATACAAAGCCTACAATACTCTCTGTACTTGCCATAATAAAAGATGCAACGCCAAGAGATGAAATCGAGCCTATTATTTTGAAATCGGGTATCATCAGTTTTGGTTTTATACGTAATGTAGCTTTTTTGGAAAACAAAAATCCCAAAACCCAAACGGCGCTGAAAAACTGGGAAATTACCGTTGCAACAGCAGCGCCCTTAACGCCCATATTAAAAGCAAAAATGAACAGCGGGTCAAGGACAATATTAAGCACGGCTCCGATAATTACGGAAAACATAGCGATTCCTGCTCTGCCCTGACAGTTTATAAACGTATTAAGTCCCGTGGTGATTTGAACAAAAATCGTGCCTATAAGATAAATTGATAGATAATCCACCGCATATCCTATTGTAGCATCTGACGCGCCTACAAGCATTAGGATAGGTCTCATAAAAATATATGCTATTGCCGATGTTATCACGGAAAAGAAAATCAGCATAGAAAAACCGTTTGCAAGAATTTTTTCAGCACGCTCTCTGTCGCCTCGTCCAAGGGATATTGAGGCAAGGGGAGTTCCGCCGCCGCTGACTATTTGTGAAAATGCAGAAATAAGTATAATTATAGAGTTGGTAACGCCTATACCTGCAAGGGCGTTTGTGCCTATTTCGGCAATGTGACCTATATATACTCTGTCTACAATATTGTAAAGAAGATTTACAAGCTGTGCCGCAACCGCAGGAAGCGCCATTCTTAAAACAAGAGGAAAGATTTTATCTGTACCCAGCCTTTCCTCGTATTTGTTATCTGTCATTATTACACCT
>CALWVQ010000014.1 GCA_944385025.1 uncultured Eubacterium sp. | reverse complement strand
CAGGTAAATAAAATGAGGAAATATTGTGAATAGACTAATATTTAGTTTGTTTACGGGACTGACGATTCTGTTTCGGAAAGTGAATATTCTTGAAAAAATAAAAACAAATTGATGATATGTTTGTCACTTTAATTTGGATTAATCATTTGCTTATGAATACGAGTAAACTAATGCCTTTGTTTCGAACAATTTAAATTTAGTTTTATTAGTCTAATGATACAAAAATCCGGCAATATGTAATTATGAAGCGCTTTAAAGTTTATGTAAATTTGATGATGGGATAAAGAATGTTAAAATCTTTGCCGCAGAGGTACAGCGGAAATGATATTTTCTTATCTTTTTATTCAGTACGTGTTATGTCTTTAATCTAAGGTTTTATTGTAAAAAAAACAGGGGTACAAAATGATCAGAAACGAATCATTTTACACCCCTGCCGCTATAATGGAGGCAAAACTTATATATTAATATTGTGCTTAGTGAGGCTAAAAATCAACTTCTTGCGAAGTAACGGTAATTTCTTCTGTGTCACCGTTACTAGCTGTTACGGTATATTCTGTTTTTGCTCTGTATGTACCGTGGCTGGTTAATGTTTTTGAATGAGAAGTAATCAAATAATAGTTATTGGCTGTGTCGTGCCAATAGTCGTCGCTGGTGCCGATGTCCATTTTAATCCAAATAAGACCTAATTTTCTTTGGATACAGGTTTTTGCGGTGATTTTTTTTGTAGTGCCGCTGTAACCTGAACAATATACAGACGCTGTTGCCTTTGAGTTGTTTATTGCCAAACCAGATGAAGCAACACTTGTGTAGTCATAAAGTGGCATAATTCCAGTGTTATCGTCAGCGTATGCTGTCATTGAAAAGGAGCATATGCTCAAGACAACTGCAATAAAAACCATAAATCCTTTTTTCACTTTAGTCATTTCTTTCCCTGCTTTCTTTAAATTTTTTGTGCCTCACATATATAGTTCACATTTTTTTGACAAAGTGTGACAAAATTTGCCACTAAATTTTTAAAGACTTGAAATTATTTCTTTTATTTCAGATAATTCCATTGACTTATC
This sequence comes from uncultured Eubacterium sp., assembly GCA_944385025.1. Taxonomy (GTDB): domain Bacteria; phylum Bacillota; class Clostridia; order Oscillospirales; family Acutalibacteraceae; genus Eubacterium_R. The sequence goes on along the minus strand of CALWVQ010000014.1, from coordinate 19,756 downwards.
TGTTTCCAAGGTGAAATAATAACCGGCGTAGTCCCACATATATACACTCTTGCCGTTGTTTTCAAAAGTAAGCACATTTGTATCACCTACGGTAAACGTCATTATTTCGGTGTTTTCTGTGTTAATATTGCTTTTGACCAAAACAGTATTTTGTGAAAAAAGAATTGTCTCGTCGGTTTTTGTGTTTTTCCAAACACTTGAGCTTATTGCATCATTTGAAATGCTGTTTATTAGCTCAAAATCATTTGGTATGTATTGTGGTTTGTAAACATTTTCAATTGTTTTGGGATATGAGGCATTATCCGAATCCGTAACAAAATATACAGAGAATTCTTTATAAGTCTTTACTGCAAAGTCAATTACAGGACCTCTTATAGCAGGTACCGTCATTGCAGACGAGAGTATTGCAACAAGTACCGCTGCCGCAATAAGTAGTCTTTTAGCGGAAGTATTAGTGTACTGCCAGTAGGATTGCTTTTGTCGTGCGATAAGCTTTTGCATCTTTTCTTCGAATTTGTATGAATCCGTAAATTCCCAATTAGGCGCGCCTAAATTCAGTAATTCTTGGCTTTGGGAAAGATAAATTTCGTTTAATGCGCATTTAACAGAGTCTCGGCTATTCATTGTTGAAACCTTCCTCTTTCAGTTTAGAAATAAGTATCATTTTGCCGCGTGATAATTGCTTTCGTACTGTAGCGTGTTTCCTGCCCAAAATTTGCCCTATTTCTTTGCAGTTAAGTCCTACGCAGTAGTAAAGGTAAAGTACGTCAGAATACATTTCCTCCATACTTCTTATAATTTTAAGGATGTTTTTATAATCAAGGTTACTTTCCGCTTTTAACAATTCGTCTCTATACATATGCCCTTCAACTGATTGGATGGGAATATAATTAAGCTTTTTTCTGTTAAGAAAATTGTAAGCGTGACCGCGAGTTGCACATAGGAGATAGCTCAATGTTTCATTATCGCTTTCAGTTCTTAAAAGTTTGATGTTTTTAGCAATGTCCACAAAAGTATCGTGAACAACATCTTCTGCATCATAAGGATTATTTAATAACTTGTTTGCTTCGTGAAGCATGTATTTGTTAAATTTGTTGTAAATCTCCTCAAATTTATCTTTGTCATCTTGATCGTCAATCATTGACAAATATACAGCAAGCATGCCAAATTCTCCTAACTGTGAAACACGTTTTACTAATAAAGCCACCCCTTTTTAGGGATGGCTCGCTTTTTAGACAGTTAATTATATCACAGCAGGTCGAATTATGTCAAACAAAACTACTACTGCATTTTAATTTGGTGAGTTTCAAATTATGTTTGTCAAATCATTAAAACTATATTAATTTGTTAAATTAGATGTTAGTGTAATGCGAATTATCAAATAACATTCTGAAAATGAATTAGTTATGTTGCGCTTTTGATTTAAACACTGTTGTAAGTAATTCAGAATTTTGTAAGTTGATTCAAAAGTTCTTGAGCAGTTTTAATATTCTTTCTGGGGGTTTTTATAGCGGTGTTGATAAGCTCCGCATAATCATCAAAATTTTCCTCAACTTCGGTGTAATCTTGCAAAAGATAGTCAGGCGAACACTCAAGAGCCTGTGTAATCTTAATAAATATTTCCAGACCGGGAAGACTGAGACCTTGTTCATATTGAGATATGAGTCCTTGCGAAACGCCTATTTTGTTTGCAAGTTCCTGTTGGGTTAAATTGTTTTTGTTACGCTCTTTGGTAAGACGATTTGCAAAAAGTGAATTATCCATTTATTTGTCCCTTTATTTTTCGCTTTATATAGATGTTCACAAAAATAAGTCAAAGTGTGACAAATTTTTAAAAAAATTTTTTAATTCCTATTAATTTGTAGTGATATATTGATTTTTTTGCCCTGTTTATGTATAATGTCACTTAAAGTCAGGAAAACTATTGTAATTACAACTATTTTGTTTATATAAAGGAGAAATTATGCTTGAATTAAAGAACGTGTCCTTTACTGTTGAGGAAAACGGGAAAGAAAAAACAATAATTAGTGATTTAAGCTACAATTTTGAGGATAACAAGCTTACCGTTATTACCGGCCCCAACGGCGGCGGCAAGTCAACATTGGCAAAGCTGATAGCCGGAATAGAAAAACCCACAGGCGGAAAAATTCTTTATAACGGTGTTGATATAACTGATTATTCTATAACTGAAAGAGCAAAGCTGGGAGTGAGTTACGCTTTTCAGCAGCCGGTAAGATTTAAAGGTATTAAAGTTATTGATTTGATGCGCCTTGCGGCAGGGGAAAATCTTTCTATTGCTGGCGCCTGTGCCTATCTTTCAGAGGTGGGGCTTTGCGCAAGGGACTACATCAACAGAGATGTGGATGCAAGCCTTTCAGGCGGTGAGTTAAAGAGAATTGAAATTGCAGGAATTATTGCAAGAAATACCGCTCTTTCTGTATTTGACGAGCCGGAGGCAGGTATTGATTTATGGAGTTTTCATAATCTTATTAAAGTATTTGAAAAGCTTCAGTCAAAGAAAGAAAATACAATTATAATAATCTCCCATCAGGAGAGAATTTTAAAAATAGCCGACGAAATTCTTGTTCTTGCAAACGGACAGATTCAGGCAAGCGGAAGCAGTGAGGAAATTCTTCCCCAAGTGCTATGCAATGCAACGGACGGCTGCCGTTTTTACAGCGAAAATAATTAAAAAGAGGACTAAACATGGACCAGATACAAAAAACATTGCTTGAGCAGGTTGCAGATTTGCACGATGTACCCAGCGGCGCATATAATATTCGTGCCAATGGCGCCAGTGCTGCAAGAAATACAACTGCCAATATAGATATAGTTACTAAAAAAGACAAACAGGGAATAGATATTATAATTAAACCCAACACCAAGCACGAAAGCGTGCATATACCCGTAGTTATCAGCGAAAGCGGACTTGAGGAGTCTGTTTATAACGATTTTTACGTAGGTGAAAATGCCGATGTGGTAATCGTTGCAGGATGCGGTATTCACAATGCCGGCGATATGCTGTCAAAGCACGACGGTATACACACTTTTCATATAGGTAAAAATGCAAAAGTAAAGTATGTTGAAAAGCATTACGGCAGCGGCGACGGCAACGGCGAGAAAATAATGAACCCCGAAACAATTATTTTTGTTGATGAGGGCGGATTCCTTGAGATGGAAACCACGCAGATTAAAGGTATCGACTCTACGGACAGAGTTACAAGAGCCACTCTTGAAAAGGATGCCAAAGTTGTTATCACCGAAAAGCTGATGACTCACGGCAGTCAGTTTGCCAGAACTACCTTTGAGGTGGATATGAACGGCGAAAACTCCAGCGCAAACGTTATATCACGTTCTGTGGCAAAGGATAATTCAAAACAAATTTTCCTTTCTAAAATTAACGGAAACAACAAGTGTTCCGGTCATTCTGAATGTGACGCAATTATTATGGGCAATGCTGTAATCAGTGCAATTCCCGAAATTACTGCAAATGATTTAGACGCAGCCCTTATTCACGAGGCGGCTATAGGCAAAATTGCAGGAGAACAGATAATTAAACTTATGACGCTTGGTCTTACTGCCGAAGAAGCTGAAGAGCAGATTGTAAACGGATTTCTTAAATAATTTAAAAGACCTCTGAACATTTTGTTCAGAGGTCTTTTCTTATTCTTCAACTTTCTTTTTCTTTCTGTGGATAATAAAACGGTTGCAGGGATAAGTCCATATAGTAGGAATAAGCATTCCTAAAATCGTAGCCGCTGTGGGAGCGATTACAGACGGGAGATATTCATTTGTAATGGATGAACACCACGGTCCTACATAGCCTTTTGCCCAGATTGTAAAGATAACCATAATTACGTATAAGATTGTGGAAAGTATGGGGTTAGCATCTGCATGAAATGTGATTTTTCTGTTAAGTATGTAAGCTACACCGTATCCAACAAAGGTGGAACAGTAATAGGCAATCTGGGTACCCTTTGCCTGTGGGTCGTCTGCACATTTGAATACAAGGTAAACAAGTATAAGCTGTGTTAAAAATTCGGGGATGTTTGATAAAGCGCCTGCAATGGAAAACTTAATAAATTTCCATATTTCAGCGTGTTCTTGTGTAAATTTTTTAAATACGTTAGGCTTTTTATCTTCCATTTTATTCTCCTATAAATACTTAATGAGCAGTACTGCGGCTGCAATAATACAGGCTAAAATTCCTACTGCTTTGGCTATCATCGGCTTTGCCATATCAAAATTTGTGGGCGCCATTTTACCTATTGCGTCTGTAATGGGCTTTTGCAGTTTCCCGTCACAAAGCTGCCGGTATGTTTTTGTGTAGGTTTGGTATTCTTTGGGATTATTTTCGTCAAGGATGAATATTCTTACTCCTCTTTCTTTTCCGTTTCCGTAAGTGCTGAATCCGCTGGATTGGGTAAATCCCAAATCAATGCCCTGATACTTTCCTACATAAGAATTTTTATGATCGTGTCCAACGTAAACGCCAAATACTTCGCCCTTTTCTTTGAACGCATCAAATTCCCCTGTGTTTATATCCGGAATTGACGGCGGTTCAAGAAGTACGGAATCACTTGAACATTTTTCCTTGTCAATGATATAAAATTCACCTTTGTGAGTTCTGAATGCAGGTATTGCACCCTTTGTTCTTTTGCTTACTTTTTTCAGTACGTTGTAGTGCTCGCATAGCGGAATATGCTGAAAAACAAGGGAAGGGACATAATCTGAATTTTCTTCTTTCAGCTTTTCTCTTGTTTCTTTGTACCAGTTAATTATATTTTTGTCTACAGGCTCATACCCGCCGTTTTTTGTATCTGTTCCGCTGTAAATGAGATAAATGTTCAGCGCTGTTCTTGAGCCGTCGGAGGATTTAACAGGAATGTTATAAGTTCCGCCCCCGTCAATTCCTTCTGCCTGAACTCCAAGGCACGAAGGATAACTTTTATAAAATTTTTCAAATTGCTCTTTGTTGCTTATTCCTGTTTGGCAGTCGTGGTTGCCGAATGTTACTGCAAAGGGGATATTTCGAGATGTAACAGGTTTTAAGATGGTGTCAATGGTGTTGCCGATAATGTCAGCAAGCTTTTCTTTGCTTTTTCCCTTGTAAGATACATCGTAACCTTTAATTTGGTCACCTGTGTAAATTACAAGGTCGGGTTTTTCACTTTTTACGGCGCTTTCAAGGAGCTTCATAGTGTCAACAGAAACTTTTGCACCTTCCTGAATATCAGTAATCTGCATTATCTTAAGTTTTCCGTCTTTGCTGAATTTCATATCCTCACCTCTCAGCGCTGATTTTAATGCCGTGATGTTAAATCAAAATTGTTTCTGCGTTAAATCTGTGTAAAATTATATAAACATAAAATAAGAATTTTGTCAAATCTCTCTTAAAAATTTTTTAAAATTTGTATTTTAATGACTGCTGAAATATGGTATTGTATAATCATAAAATTCAGGGGGAAAAGATATGTCAGTTATAAAATGTGAGAAAAACATATTTGTTCTTGAAACAAAAAATACCCACTATGCTTTGTGTGTGGACGGTAACGGATATAACCGCCATATTTATTGGGGTAAAAAGTGCGCCCCGCAGGATTATTTTGTGCAATGCACAGGGGATGAAAATTCTAATCACACAAGGCTTGATGAGTATAAACAGGAGATGACCGTTTTCGGCGGTACAATGTTTAGGGACTGCGATATAAAAGCGCAGTTTTCCGATGCCTGCCGTGAGATAGATTTGGAATATGTTGAAAGTGAAACCAAAGGCAATACCCTTGTTATCACTTTCAGAGACAGATACTATCCTCTTGCAGTAAAATTAAATTATGAAACCTTTGATGACAGCGATATAATGAAACGTTTTGTTACAGTTGAAAATACCGGAACCGAGGACATTCTTTTTGAAAAGCTTTACAGCGCAGAGTTTAACCTGCCTTCTGTTAAGCCGTATAAATTTCAAAATACAAACGGCGCATGGGGCGGAGAATTTGTTAAGTGTGAAACAAAACTTCAAGGCGGATATGCTGTATGGGAGAGCAGAAAAGGTGCTTCAAATCACAGCAATTCCCCCTATTTTATAGCAAGTCAAAATGCAGATGAAAACAAAGGCGACGTTTATTTTGCCTCTCTTGCTTACAGCGGTAATTTTAAAGTATGTGCTTCAAGAGATTTGTACGGAGTAACAAGGATTACTATGGGTATGAATGAGTTTGACTTTTCTTATACTCTCAAAGCAGGTGAGAGCTTTGATACTCCCCCAGTTTATTTCGGCTACACCTGCAGCGGATTCGGCGATATGACAAGACAAATGAATCGATTTGCATTAAATAATATTCTGCCTAAATCCTTTGCTCATAAATCTTTGCCGGTTATTTATAATTCGTGGGAGGCAACAGGTTTTGACGTTAACACACAGCATCAGACAAAGCTGGCACAGATTGCGTCAAAACTGGGAGTCGAGCTTTTTGTTATGGACGACGGCTGGTTCGGACAGAGAAAGGATGATAGGGCAGGTCTCGGCGATTGGTATGTCAATAAAGAAAAATTCCCCAACGGCTTGGGAGAACTAATATCAAACGTTAACTCTCTCGGTATGGATTTCGGCTTGTGGGTTGAGCCTGAAATGGTAAACCCCGACAGCGACCTTTACAGAAATCATCCCGATTGGGCTTATCATTATAAGCACAGAACAGCCAACGAATTAAGACATCAGCTTGTGCTTAATATGACAAGACAGGACGTTCAGCAGTATATATTTGAAACCCTTGACAAACTGCTCACCGACTACAACATTAAGTATATCAAGTGGGATATGAACAGACCTTTTTCAGAAACAGGAGCTGAAAATCTTGAAAATCCGAAAATGTATTCATATCTTCATACAATGGCTGTCTACAATATTGTTGACAGGCTGAAAGCAAATCACCCTGATGTTGCAATAGAAAGCTGTGCCTCGGGAGGCGGCAGGTGTGATTTGGGCGCGCTGTCTCATTTCGACCAGGCGTGGACCAGCGACAATACAGACGGTATTGACAGAATGACAATTCAAAAGGGTTATGCCCTTTTAAGACCTGTTAAGACAATGCGTGCCTGGGTAACAGACATTGCAGGAATTAATAAGCCTTGCACTCTTGATTTCAGATTTAACGTTGCTATGCAGGGTGCATTGAGTTTAGGTGGTAATCTTCTTAAATACTCTGGAGAAGATTTAGAAATTTGCAAAAAATATATTGCTATTTACAAAGAAATTAGGGACATTGTTCAGTTCGGTGACCTTTACAGAGTCCTTGACGATGAACAGGACGATGTGCTGTTAAATAACTATGTCAGCGAAGATAAGAAAGAAAGCGTAGCGTTTCTTTGTGCCAGAGGTACAAGATTTTACAAAAAACGTATACCTGTTACCTTTGGCGGTCTTGATGAAAATAAAATCTATCAGCTTAATTTTCAGGGCGAAAAATACGTTAAATCAGGAGCGTTTTTAATGAATGTAGGAATACCTGCCCACATTAGAGGCGCTTACTATAACGAGATTATACATATCAAAGAAATATGTGATTAATTGTCAACATTTATGTTAAATTTATGTTAAAGAAAAGTTAAAAATGTATTGTATTATTAAAAATTAAATGGTATAATAGAGCGAAGTTTACTAAAAAGGAAAAGGGGTTTTTTTATGGCAAAAACCAAAGCTGCCGGCGCTAAAGTAAGTACTGCCCCGGCAGAAAAAAAGTACATGAAGCCATCAGAAATTGTTACCTTTGGTATAGGCCTCTTCGGTGTAGCTCTTCTAACAGGCTGGATGCCGGACTATACAATGACATTTTTTGCTGACTTCGCATTCAAAGGCAAGGGCTTTGATTCAGCTCAGCTTGCAACAATCGTATCAAGCGTATTCGGCTTTGCCGGTATTGTAGGCGCTGTATGTGAGCTCGTAATCGGTATGCTTGTTGACAGAACAAGAACACCGCTTGGTAAAGTTAAGCCTTGGGTTGGCTTCGGCGCAATTCCGCTTGCTGTTATATCAATGCTCGTGTTCGTTGCTCCTAACACAAGCAACTTTACATTGGCAACAGTTTGGATGTTTGTTATTTACACTCTTTACACTGCTATTTGTTGTGCGGTTGAATCTCCTTCAAACTGTTTCGGTGCTCTTTGTTCACCAAATCCAAAGGAAAGAAGTACTGCGATTTCGATTTCTTCATTCCTTCGTTCAGTAGGTCAGTCAGGCGGTCAGGTAGTAATTATCGTTGTACCTGCTCTTATGGAACTGCTTATGGGTAAACAGCAGTATAAGAATGCTGAGGGACAGGGTATTGATCTTATCATTTCCACAGCAGTATGCGCTCTCGGTATGGTTATCTTTGTAATGATTTTCTTTGCTAACAACAAAGAGCGTGTTCCATACACTACTGAAAAAGTATCTCTTATTGAGTCTATCAAACTTGTATTTACCAATAAGAATCTTCTTATGGTATCACTTACAAAGCTTTTCGGCTTCGGCCGCGGCGTTTACGGAACAGTATCTCTTTACATAGCTGTATACCTTCTCGGTTCAAAGGGCTTAAAGCTTGCACTTATGCTTCCTATGGGTATCGGTACTGCCGTTGGTACTCTTCTTGTAAACTATGTACTTAAAAAGTATTCAACAAAAACAACATTTATTTTGTTCTGCTGCTACGGTGCATCATCACTTGCAATCCTTTACTTTGTATCAAGAGGCATCGGATTTAACAGCACACTTATCGTTCCTTTCTTAATTCTCAACTTCTTCTGCGGTATCCAGCACGGTAATACAAACGTTACACCTAACATTATGATTGCCGACTGTATCGACGAAATGGAATATAAGACAGGTAAACGACAAGAGGGTCTTGCCTATGCAGGTTACGGACTTTTCTCAAAAATCGCTTCAGCAGGCACAAAGTGGCTTGCTCCTACACTTGTTTACACTTGGAGCCAGTATCAGTTCTCAACAAGCGCTAACGTAGCTTACGCAACACAGACTGACAGCACTCTTAACAAGTTCCTTGCAATTTATACAATCATCCCTGCAATTTTCGTAGTTCTTCAGTTTGTTCCTGTTCTCTTCTATGATATGGTAGGCGAGAAGAAGGAAAGAATTACTGCCGCTCTTGCTGAAAGAAGAGCAAAGGCTGAAAATGCAGACAGCGACAATCAGGACAGCTCTTCAGACGCTGCCGGCGACATTGCAGAATAAGGAGGGGTAGAAATGGCTGAAACAAAAGAGAAAAAAGGCTTTAAAATCGGCTTGTATTCAGTAGTGTCAGGCGTTGTAATTGCAGTTGTTCTCGTGCTTCTTACAATCTTTGCTTTCACTACAAGGTATACTGCCTTCTCTCCCGAAAAGGTAGCACAGTCCTTTACCGACACTATTGTTCAAACAGGTGACGGTTATAACGCTTACAAGGTAACCCTTGTATCAAAAAATGCTAAATACGGTGATTTCATCATCGACGCTTATATGGCGCCTTACGTAAACGCAGGCGACGATGTTAAGCAGGCTGACTTCGTTGGTACAGGTTCTCAGGAAGAGGCTGACGCCATCGACAAAGTTTACAACACAATGTACGATTACTATCTTGAGCTTATGAATACATACGGATATGATAATTACGATAAAATATTCGACAGTTATTTCGCAAAGCTTAAAGAGGTTAGAAATCAGGTTTACGGCGATGAGTTCCTTGATACCGAGTATATGTTCGGCGCATTCGAGTCTAATGTAGACACTTATGCAAAGTCCCTTACAGGTACAGAGGAAACTCTTGCAGAGGATGGTAAAACAGTTCTTCAGGAAAAGTCAATCGGTAAGTATCAGGAAATGTACGGCGAGGACTATAAACTCACATCAGAAACTGTGGAGTGTAAAGAGCTTTCTGCCGATGAGGTAACAGCTTACGTTGCTGAATATAAGAACAGAATTACACCTGTTGCCGAAAGCGGCGAGGCAAAGGCAGACAGCTTTGGTCTTGAGGATACAACAGAGGAGACAAAACTTCTTGGTATCATCCCTCAAACTAAAGAGATTAAAACAAAAACTGCAATGGTTGACGCTTTCAAAAATCTTGACTGCTCTGAAATGATTACCGCAGTTGATCTTTGCACAGTAGAGGTTAAGGATCAAAACGGCAATGTTGTTGCTTCACAGCAAGTTTATGTTGTTGAGATAGGTAACAGCTGGTATGTTGACAATACAAATGTTGACACATCTGCTCTCTACCTTGCAAAATAATCGATAGTAAATTAAAATCTCCCTTTTAGTTATAAAAGGGAGATTTTTTTATGCTTTATTAACAAAATTCTATCGAAAGTAGATTCAGATTTATACTTTTTTAATAGTTTTGTAATTGATTTTAGACCCGATTTGTGAGAATATAAGTTCAGGAGGTGATTATATGGAAGAAAAATCATTCGGTGAAAAAATAGCTGAATTAAGAAAAGAAAAAATGCTTTCTCAAAAGGAACTGGGGGATATTCTGGGTGTTTCCAATAAAGCTGTTTCAAAGTGGGAAACAGGTGAAGCCGTTCCTCAGATGAAAACTGTTTTAAAAATCTCCGACTATTTTTCTGTAGACGCCAACGAACTGTTGACAGGTACAAAGTACGACGCCGCAAAGCAAAGACAGAGTGAAATCAACAGTCAGGCAGTAAACGCTCTTCAAAATGAAAATGAAAAGCTGCGTATGGATTTAGCAGGTGCTAAAAAAAGCAAACGGAAAATTGCTTCAATAAGTGCAGTTGTTTGTGCTTTGTGCCTTATGGTTGCTCTGGTAATCGCCTTAAGTTCAGTTGAAAAAGACAATATCAATGAGAGTATAAAAGATTTGGGAGGGGAGAACACTTCCATTGAATTTATGGGTGAGGTTTTCGTACCTATCAGCGAGTTTGAAAAACAAGTTTTCAACTATGATACTCCATATTATTACAGTACTCAGAAAAAAGCCGTGTTTGTCAATTCCAAGGGAGAAAAGGAAGATATTATTATCTCGCTGGCAGGAACAGATAAATTTATACAGGTAAAGCAAAAAGGAAATTCCTTCTACTATATAAATGAGAAAAACAAACTGTCTTTAAGTCGTGATAACGTTTCTAAAATTGTGATAGTGCGTGCCGATGCCGTAGGAGAAAATCCAAGGGGAAGAGTTTTAAGCGACAGCCAAACAGACGCCTTTTTTGAGTATTACGCCTTGAGGGAGGCGCCGGAAAACAAGGCTGAAATCTTTAAAGAGTGGACAAAGGATAACCTGTATAATGTGAACGTATTGTTTGATGATGAGGATGTCAGCGGTTTTACTCAGGTAGGAAATATCTTTTGTGATAAAGACCGTAACTGGTACTTCTTTGATTTAGTAGAGGGTACTGTGTGCGAAATAGGGGGGGAGATAGTTGAGTAACGCAAGCGACAAAACAGCAAGGCTTGAGGGGCTTATAAGTCAGCAGGAATTGCTTTTAAAAAATCTCAAGCAGGAAATTGACGAAATTGATTCTCAAAAAATCATTGCTGAAAATACACTGCTTAAACAAAATGTTGAAACTCTGAAACAGGAAAACCAAACCCTTGAAAAAACGAAAAAAGAGCTTTCTGACGATTTGGAAGCTACAAAAACAGCGCTGTTTACAAAAATGGCAAACGAAAAGCTGAGCGTGTTTAAACGGGTTCAAAGCGAAATTGACCGCTCATATTACCAAAATGAAACGGGCATTGACAATAAGCTTGTTGAATACAGAAAGACCTGCCTGAATAATATCGCAACTATGCGAAAGCGTATTGAAAAAATGCAGGACGAAAGTTTTTATGACCTGCAAAGTAAACTCCTTGTAATTGAAAATGAATTTAATCTGCGCTGTGAGCAAATTCAAAATCAAAAAAATCAAGAGAGAGAAAACCTTGAAAAAGCCAATAATGCTTGGCGTGCAAAATATGAAAACGAGCCTCTAACACAAACGGAGAAAAAAGCGGCTTTAAAACAGAAAAATATTGAAACTTTTATCGGCCTTAACGTGCTTAGCAAGGCGGGCATACTGCTGTTTTTAATCGGTATTATCGCCCTTGGACGATTTGCATACACAAGACTGCCCGATTTATTTAAACTGCTTTTGATTTACGGTTTAGGCGCAGTGCTTATCGGCGTGGGAGAATATTTCCATAAAAAAGAAAAAACAGTATTTTCTTCAGCTCTTATCAGCGGCGGCGTTTCCGTGCTTTATGCAGGTGCGGCAACAGGCTATTTTGCTCTTGATCTTTTCAGCGCCGAAGCGGCATTCGGCTTTTGTGTAGGATTCACTGCACTGGCAATAGCCCTTTCAGTTCAGCTTAAGAGTCAGGTTGTGTGCGCCTTTGCTACCATAGGCGGTTATCTGCCGTTGGTGGTAACGTATATGATAGGTTTTGGCAATGCTGTTGCAGACAAAACCTTCCTTCCCGTATCCACAGTCTATTTTCTTCTGCTTTCTGTAATTGTGCTGATTATGACGTATAATAAGCATTGGTATGCAGCACAGTATATCGGCTACGGCTTTCAGATTTTGGCGCTTATCGGCGTCAGCAGATGCGCTTGGTCTTTAGGCAGAGCGGCGGGATATGAATATATGCTCCCCCTTGCCGTAGGGTTTGCAATAGCCTCTTTCCTTGTGTATGTGGCAATAAGCTGTTCCAAAATTGTTGCAGGTAAAGAAATTCATACAAGCGACAGTATTTTGCTGGGACTTAATACTGTTTCCGGAGCAATTTCGGTAGGCTTTAATATTTATAATTTGTTGCAGTCTGAAAGGTCACTGGGCTACACATTCCTTGTGTTTGCAGTAATTTATGCCGTTCTTGCTTATGTGATGAAAGATAACGGTAAAAAATCAGAGGCAACTGTGGCAGCAAAAATCATTCTTTTAATCGGTACTCTTGTATTTTCAATGCTGGTTATTCCGTTGTTGTTCGGCTGGCAGTTTGTAGGTATTGCATGGTCGGTTGAAGGTGTAATAATTGCTGTAATTTCTATGAAAAAGCATCAGTACGTTTCTGCTTTTGCAGGAATAATTGCAATGATTTTGTCATTGACATTTACTCTTCAGTCGCCTAATAGGCTTGTGGGGGTTGTATCCTTCGCCGTTATGCTTTTGTGCTTCTGGGTATTGGCAGCCAAAGGACTTAAAGTTAATGATAATGAATTTATGAGAGTGTTTAGCATTATTGCTCAAATTATATTGTCTGTTTTAACTGTAAGCTATGTGGCTTATTTGTATAATTACATTAACGCAATTACATTAGTGCTTTACAATTCCGATTTCAATTTAACCGCCGTAACCGCTTTAGGAGCTGTTATCGTGGCAGTGCTTATCAATTTGCCGTGGTTTAGAAATGAAACGTCTGTTATATATGGTCTTATATTCAGGGTTGCAACATTTTTCGGAGTGCTTATCGGTGTTAATTCAAATTATGTTTATAACGATGTTTACAACTATTTAGGCACATCTATGGATAATTCTAATGTTTATATTGCAGTAAGCGCATTAAACATAATTCTTCTTGTGGCAGTTAATATCCTTGCCGTATTTCTTTTGGCGTCAGCTACAGGCAGACTGCTTAATAAATACGACTTGCCTGTATGGATATACACCGCTGTAATTTCAGTATCTGTTCTTCTTGCGTCTACCACCGTTTTGATAAAGCAGTTCCACATTGCTTTTTCAAACGTGATTATAAGCGCTATCTATATAATTATCGCAGTAGCACTTTTGGTTGTAGGATTTAAAAAACGATATACAGTTGTACGAACGGGGGGACTTGTGCTGATACTTGCGGCGTTTGTAAAGCTTTGTTTTGTGGATACTCACGCGCTTAATACAGGCTGGAAGATTGCGTCGTATTTTGCTTTCGGTGCGGTGCTGATAGTAATATCCTATTTCTATCAAAAGTTTTCCAAAAAGCTGGAAGTCAGAAATAAAAACGCACTTACCCAAGATGGCGAAAAAACAGAATAAATAATAAGTCATAAAAAAACAACCGAGATGCTTTTTTCTCGGTTGTTTTTATTGCTGTATTTCGTAAGTATAAGCAATCTGCGGTACGTCTGCATTATCGCTCATTGCATATGTAATGCAAGTCCAAGACGATACTGCAAGAATTGTGCTTACAAGCACTGCTGCAAGTGTTACTGATGAAAACCATTTAACTTTTTCTCTCATATTTTTCTCTCCTTTCTTGATTAGAGTATATAACCCTATTATTAAAATTCAATCAAGAAAGGGTAAAAATACGGTATAGCTTATGTTAAATCTTCATTAAGATTTTAGTCGTTTTCCAGCAGCCCTTTGTAAAATTCACAGTAATCTGTTCTGTTGTCTGCGGTAAACGCCATAGCTTCACGGGGATGGCGGTTAAGCTGACCTGTGAGCATATACTGAATATCATATCCCCAAACTACTCCGCTTTCTCTTAACGGAAGAATGTATTTTTCAATAAAGGTAAGAATACTGTAAAGGCTGTATTTAGGATTTCTCAAAAAGCCCAAAAGCAGTTCCATTGCACAGTTTCCTGCGCCTCTGCCCATACCTGACATTGTGGCGTCAAGGTATGATACACCGTATGAAAGAGTTTCAATAGTGTTTGCAAAGGCAAGATTTTGGTTGTTGTGGGCGTGAAAACCGATAGCCTTGCCGTATTTTTCGCCGATTTCAAGGTATTTTTTAGCAAGCTTTCCTGCTGATTCGGGGTAGAGTGAGCCGTAGCTGTCAACAAGGTAAATAACGTCTACACAGCTTTCGCCAAGCATTTCAAGCGCCTCTTCAACCTGTTCACTGTTAGCCTGGCTTATTGCCATAATGTTGCAGGTGGTTTCGTATCCCAGCTTATTAAAATGCTCAATCATTTCAATAGCAGCGGGAATTTGATGAATATAGCAGGCAACTCGTACCATATCAATAACTGATTCTGACTTTGGTATAAAGTCCTCTTTGAAATCACATCTTCCCACGTCTGCCATAACGGATATTTTCATATCGCTTACATTGTCGCCTACGATGGAGCGTATATCTTCCTCACTGCAGAATTTCCACTTTCCGAAATCGTCGGGATTAAAGAGATTTTTAGATGCACGGTATCCGAATTCCATATAATCAACGCCGGACTTTACATTCGTTTTGTAAAGTTCGGTCACAAATTCATCAGTAAATTCAAAGTTGTTACAAAGTCCGCCGTCGCGGATTGTTGCGTCTAAAACCTTTATGTCTTTTCTTACGGACATAAGGTTTCCTTTTCTGCTTTCCATAAACAGTCCTCCTATACTTTATTGCTTTAAAGCATAACGCTTTAAAGTGGAATGTTATTATTATAGCAGACTGCTTTTTATAAATCAAGTGTTTTTTACAAAAAAATCCCCGTTCAGAATTAACCGAACGGGGTGATTTTTTATTATTTATTTTATTACTCTTACCTTAATAACGCCGTCAATTGCAGTAATATCTTCAATTACCTTATCAGCAGGAGCGCTGTCAACGTCAATAATTGAATATGCAAACTCGCCTCTGTTCTTATCTTCAAAGGAGGCAATGTTAATGCCATCCTTGCTGATAGTGTCGGTAATTGTAGCAATCATATTAGGCTGGTTCTTGTGGATAACGGTAATTCTTGCAACGCCTGTTTTTGCCATTGAAACAGCAGGCATATTAACAGAATTTTTTATATTTCCGTTTTCAAGGAAATCAATAAGCTCAAGAGCACCCATTGACGCACAGTTTTCTTCACTCTCCGGAGTAGAAGCGCCAAGGTGAGGGATTGTGATAACGCCGTCAACGCCGATTATGTCGGCTGATGGGAAATCAGTTACGTAAGCAGCCATTTTGCCCTCTTCAAGAGCGGCTACAATATCTGCGCTTACTGCTAAATCGCCGCGGGCAAAGTTGAGAATCCTTACGGTATCCTTCATCTTTTCAATGGTTGATTTTGAAATAATGTCCTTTGTGTCAGGTGTGAGCGGCACGTGAAGGGTGATGTAATCAGCCTGTGGGAAAATCTCGTCAAGATTGTTGTTTACGGTGATGCCTGCTTTGAGCTGAGCATCTTCAGGTAAAAACGGATCGTATCCGATAACAGACATACCAAGGTCAACTGCTGCTTCTGCAACAAGACGACCGATAGCTCCCAGGCCGATAACTGCAAGAGTTTTGCCCTTGATTTCAGGACCTGCAAATGCGCTTTTGCCCTTTTCAACAACTTTGCCTACGTTGTCGCCTTCGTCCTTGATTGTTTTGCACCACTCAATAGCTTTTGTAATCTTACGGCTTGAGAGAAGAAGTCCGCAGATAACAAGCTCTTTAACAGCGTTAGCGTTAGCACCCGGTGTGTTGAAAACAACGATACCCTGATTAGCGCAGTCAGCAACAGGAATGTTGTTTACGCCTGCGCCTGCCCTTGCAATAGCAAGGAGAGATTTGGGCATTTCCATATCGTGCATAGACGCCGAACGAACCATAATAGCGTCGGGATTTTCAATATTATCGCCGTAGGTGTATTTTGCAGTGTCAAACTTTGAAAGACCTACGTTTGAAATTTTATTAAGAGTTTTAATGTTAAACATTATTTGTTTTCCTCCTCGAATTTAGCCATAAACTCTACAAGCTTTTCAACACCCTCGATAGGCATAGCATTATAGATAGAAGCTCTCATTCCGCCAACGGTTCTGTGACCCTTAAGGTTTACAAATCCTGCCTCGGTAGCCTCTGCAATAAATTTCTTTTCAAGCTCATCGTCGCCGATAACAAAAGGTACGTTCATAAGAGAACGATCCTCTTTAACAACGGTGCCCTTAAACATTTCAGACTTGTCAAGGAAGTTGTAAAGAATTTCTGCCTTTTTCTCGTTTCTCTCCTTCATCTTCTCAAGACCGCCGATGTCATTCTTAATCCACTCAAGCACGAGCTTGCAGATATAAATAGTCCAGCAGGGAGGAGTGTTGTAAAGAGAATCAGCGTCAGCCTGAACCTTGTAGTTCATCATTACAGGTGTAATGTCACGTGCCTTGCCAAGCAAATCTTCGCGAATTATTGCAACAACAAGACCTGCAGGAGCAACATTTTTCTGAGCGCCGAAATAAACCATACCGAACTTGCTGATATCAAGAGGCTCTGAAAGAGCACAGGAAGAAATATCTGCAATAAGAACTTTGTCCCCAACAGGAGGAAGCTCTTTGTAAACCGTACCGTAAATAGTGTTGTTCATACAAATATAAACATAGTCTGCATCCTCACGGAAATCTTCAGGATTTGTTTTTGGAATATATGTGAAAGTTTTGTCAGCAGAAGAAGCGGCGGCAACAACGTCACCGTATTTTTGCGCCTCCTGAAAAGCTTTTTTAGCCCACTGACCTGTAATAATATAATCTGCTTTGCCTGAACCGTTCATAAAGTTGAGAGGAATAGCAGAAAACTGTGCGCTGGCGCCGCCCTGAAGGAAAAGCACCTTGTAGTTGTCGGGCACATTGTAAAGCTCTCTCATAAGAGCCTCTGCGTCTTTAATGATCTTGTCAAAAACTTTTGAGCGGTGGCTCATTTCCATAACGGACTGACCGCTGCCCTGATAATCCATCATTTCGTCAGCAGCCTGCTGAAGCACCTTCTCCGGTAATGTTGAAGGGCCTGCACTAAAGTTATAAACTCTTGCCATAATCTATTCTCCAATCTAAAAAATAATTTGATTTTAAAAATCCGTGCTATTCTATTATAATCCTGTAAAACATTTTGTCAATGTTTTACTGTTAAGTTTGTTGATTTGCACAAGATATTGATAAAAAAATAACAATATCAATTTGATTGATGGATAACTTTGGTAAAAAACAAGCCATTTAATTAATCAGTTAATATAGTAATATGAGTATTGAATAATGGTAATAGTTGTGATAATATTCTAATATAATAATTTTAAAAGATATAAAGAAGGGTCAGTATGTCAAATTTGCTTATAAAATATGTTAAAGCAAAAGCAAAGGATCAAAGAGAAGGCTTGTCTACTTTAGGCGGATTTTTCGGTATTTTCTGCAATACACTTTTATGTATTTTCAAATTTATTGTGGGCAGCGTCAGCGGCTCTGTTTCTATTACGGCAGACGCCATTAACAATTTGTCAGACGCAGGCTCAAGTGTGGTAACTATCGCAGGAGCAAAGCTTTCCAATAAGCCTGTGGATGAGGAGCATCCTTTCGGGCACGGCAGAATTGAGTACATATCCGCCCTTGTAATATCGTTTTTCATTTTCCTTATGGGATTTGAACTGGCAAAAAGCTCTGTTGAAAAAATCATAAACCCCACCGAAGTTAAGTTTAATGTGTGGTATTTGGTTGTTATGATTGCGGCAATATTCGTTAAACTTTATATGGCTTATTTTAACAATAAACTCTATAAGGAAACTGACAACATAAACCTTAAAGCCGTAAGGCAGGACAGCTTAAACGACTGTATCGCCACAGCAGCGGCAATAGTTGCTTTTCTCATTTCTTCATTTACAAGGTTTAATATTGCCGACGGTATAATAGGACTTTTTGTAGCAGTTATTATATTTATGTCCGGTATTGATATTGTAAAGGATATTACAGGCAAGCTTTTGGGTCAGGCGCCTGATAAGGAGCTTGTTGAAAATATTGAAAGGCTTATGCTGGAGGAAGATATTATCGTAGGTGTGCACGACTTGATTGTTCACGATTACGGCCCTAACAGAATTATTGCCTCCGCTCACGCCGAAGTACCTGCCAACGCCGATATTTTAGAGGTTCACGACGTTATAGATAACGTGGAGAAAAAAATTTCAAAGGAACTAAAAATCGTTATATGTATCCATATGGACCCCATTGTTATTGACGATGAAGAGGTTGACAGGTATAAAAGTATTACGCAGGAAATATTAAAAAGCATTAATGAGCAGTACTCTTTCCACGATTTTAAGGTGGTTAAAGGACCGACTCATACAAATCTTATATTTGATTTGGTTGTGCCTTATGACAAGCACAAAACAAGCGCCGACATCTTGAGCGAAATAAACAAACGCTTTAATGAATATGATGAAAGTATAGGACTTGTAATTACTGTTGAACATTCGTATGTATAAATTTGATTGAAGGATTAAAGAATGACATTAAACGAGTTAAAAGTAGGAAAATCTGCAAAAATTATAGCCGTGGGCGGAGAGGGCGCATTAAGACGTCACTTTCTTGATATGGGACTTATACCGGGAGCAGTTGTTAAGCTGGTAAAATTTGCCCCTATGGGCGACCCTATGGAACTTCTTATTCACGGGTATGAGCTGACCTTGCGTATTGATGACGCAAAGCAGATTGAAATTGAGGAACTGCCTGACGGCTATATTCGTACTAAAAGCTTTTTAAAGGAGAAAAAAAGCGGAAAAACAGAGCACCCTGGTCTTGGCGAGGGCGGACGTTATCACACTAAAAAGGGAGAAAAGCCCCTGCCTGACAGCCAAACCCTTACTTTTGCCCTTGTGGGTAATCAGAACTGCGGCAAAACCACTCTTTTTAATCAGCTTACAGGCTCAAATCAGCACGTGGGCAATTTCCCCGGCGTAACGGTAGACAGAAAAAGCGGAATAATCAAAGGCTTTGATAACACGGAAATTACCGATTTGCCGGGTATTTACTCTATGTCCCCTTACAGCAGTGAGGAAATTGTAACAAGGCAGTTTATAATTAAAGAGCGCCCCTGCGGCATTATAAATATTGTTGACGCA
>CALWVQ010000013.1 GCA_944385025.1 uncultured Eubacterium sp. | reverse complement strand
TACTTTTTCTTTATCGCCTATTTTGTAGAGAATAGTATACGTATTTGGATATTCGTCCACACTATCTTCACTTGACACAAAAAATTCAACACCGTTTTCACTTACGGGATGACCTAATCTATCAAACGAATAGTACTTACCGTACATTCAAAGGGCTCAAACTCAGCAAGAGGCTCGGTAATACCCGATGCCTTTGTGGTGCTTTCTGTCTAAGAAACTCGGGTAGTTGAAACAGTTGTTGTTTCGTCAATTTTATTACTGCATCCTGCAAAAGATACAGCAAGCGCTAATGCCAAAATTAACAAAACAGCTTTTTTCATAAATCCTCCTATTTAAAGAAAAGAGGAAGTTTTTCAAGAAAAACAATATCTTTTCTGTCTGCCGAATCGCCCTCGGCAAGAGGAGCGCAGCAAGCAACAATATTGCCCTCAAAAGCATTTACAAGTCCTTCAACAACCTTAAGGCTCTCGCCTGTGGAAATAACGTCATCCACAATAAGAACTCGTTTGCCCTTAAGCAAATCGCCGTCCTCGTGGCCGAGATACAAGGTCTGCTCCTTTTGAGTTGTTATAGAGGTTACAGTATAGGACAAGGGATTATCCATATAAACCTTAACGCCCTTGCGTACGACTATGTACTTCTTGCCTGAAAGTCTGCTCATTTCGTAGGCGAGAGGGATAGCTTTAGCCTCCGGAGTTACGATATAATCAAACTCGGGCACCTTTTCAAGCAGAGCCTTGGCGCAAGCCTCTGTAAGCTCCACGTCGCCGAAAAGGATAAAAGCCGCAATATCAAGGCTGTCTGAAACAGGGAATTTTTTAAGATTTCTTTCAAGTCCTGCAATTTTCAGGGTGTAAAATTCATCACTCATATTATTTTTTCTCCCAAGCTAACACCGCCGATAAGGTGGAAATGCAGGTGCTTTACAGTCTGACCTGCATCTTCGCCGCAGTTGTTGATAATTCTGAATGAGCTGATACCCTGTGATTTTGCAATTTCAGGCATCTTTTCAAATATATGAGCAACATACTTGCTGTTTTCACCGTTTACGTCGTTTGCACTTTCTATATGCTCTTTAGGAACAACTATAACGTGAACAGGGGCAACAGGATTAATATCCTTAAAAGCAAGTATCATATCGTCCTCATAAACCTTTGTGGAAGGAATGTTTCCTGCAATTATCTCACAAAATACGCACATATTTACACCTCATTTAATCATTGACCTTACTGTTTCCTCTACTGCTGAAACAGCGCTGTCAAGCTTACTTAAATCTTTTGCGCCTGCCATTGCGGAATCGGGACGACCGCCGCCGCCACCGCCTGCAAGCTTGGCAATTTCACGTACAAGATCTCCTGCCTTTACGCCCTTAGCAATAGCATTTTTACCGCAAACAGCCACAAGATTTGCCTTTTCTCCGTTAACGCCTGCAATAAGAGCCACTACATTATCGCCCTTATTCTTAATATCGTCGCCCATTGAACGAAGAGCGTCGGGAGTAGTACCCTCAATTTTTGCAACGTAAAGTTCAAGTCCCTCAACGTCCACAGGCTTTGAGAACACGTCTGCACTCTTAAGCTTTGTGAGCTCTGCATTAAGTTTCTGGATTTCTTTATCCTTTTCCTTAACCTCGTTTACAAGGGCTGAAATTCTGCTGTCAATCTCCCCTACACCTGTTTTAAGGGTGGAAGCAACAAAATTAATCATCTGCTCGTTTTGGTTAATGTATTTAATAATGTTAATGCCTGTATAAGCAGTAATTCTGCGAACTCCTGCTGCAACAGAGCTTTCGCTGATGATTTTGAAAAGTCCCAGCTCGCCGCTGTTTGAAACGTGGGTGCCGCCGCAGAACTCTGTGGAGAACTCCCCTGCCTTAACAACTCTGACAATATCGCCGTACTTTTCGCCGAAGAGCATCATGGCGCCCATTTTCTTTGCCTCTTCAATGGGCATTTCCTGCATAACAACAGGCTGCGCACTCATTATAAACATATTTACAAGCATTTCAACTTCTGCAAGCTCGTCGCTTGTCATAGGATTAAAATGAGTAAAGTCAAAACGTACCTCGTGCTCGTTTACAAGCTGACCAGCCTGCTCAACGTGAGTGCCGAGAACCTGACGAAGTGCAGCTTGGAGAAGATGAGCGGCTGTATGATTTTTCATAATAGCCTTTCTTCTCATTTCGTTAAGACTTGCGTTTACACTATCGCCTACGCTGATTATTCCTCTTGAAACTGTACCGCCATGGAGAATAATACCGTCAGCGTTTTTGGATGTATCTGCAACAAGAAATACGTTATTTTCGCCGTTTTTAATAACGCCGCTGTCGCCTACCTGACCGCCTGACTGAGCATAGAAAGGAGTTTTATCAAGAACTAAAGTACCTTTTTCGTCAGCTCCAAGCATATCTACAAGCTCACCGTCAGCACTTATAATGGCAAGCACTTTTGCGTCGCACTCAAAGTCCGTATATCCTACAAACTCTGTTTTTTCAGCGTCAATCTTAACGCTTTCGCCTTTCCAAGCGTCTGCTCCTGCGTCCTTACGAGCCGCTCTTGCAGTAGCCTTTTGGTTGGCAAGAAGAGCGTTAAACTTGTCCTCGTCAACGGTAATGCCTTTTTCCTCAAGTATATCCTTGGTTAAATCAAGAGGGAAGCCGTAGGTATCATTAAGTTTAAAAGCGTCCTCGCCTGAAAAAACTTTACCCTCCATATTTGTGATATATTCGTCAAGAAGAGCAAGACCGGCGTCAATAGTTTTGCCGAAGCTTTCCTCTTCTGCAAGGATAACTTTTGTAATAAGCTCTTCCTTATCAGCAAGTTCGGGATAAGCTGTCTTATTTTCCTCAATTACCGTTTTGCAAACTTTATAGATAAACGGCTCGTTTACGCCTAAAAGTCTGCCGTGACGGCAGGCACGTCTTATAAGACGGCGAAGAACGTATCCTCGTCCGTTATTTGACGGAATAACGCCGTCGCCTATCATAAATGTTGAAGAACGCACGTGGTCGGTAATTACACGAAGGGAAACGTCCTTCTTCTCGTCCTCGTGGTACTTAACGCCGGCAATTTTTGAGATTTCCTTCATTATATTCTGAACTGTGTCAACCTCAAAAATATTGTCTACGCCCTGCATAATACAGGCAAGTCTTTCAAGACCCATACCTGTATCAATATTAGGATGGTCAAGAGGAGTATAATTGCCGTTTCCGTCGTTATCAAACTGGGTGAAAACGTTGTTCCAAAACTCTGTATATCTGTCGCACTCACAACCCGGTCCGCAATCCGGTGAGCCGCAGCCGTACTTTTCTCCTCTGTCAAAATAAATCTCGCTGCATGGACCGCAGGGACCTGAGCCGTGCTCCCAGAAATTATCGTCCTTGCCCAGTCTTACAATATGGCTTGGGTCAACTCCGTTTTGCTTTGTCCAGATTTCAAAAGCCTCGTCGTCATTTTCGTAGATAGTAACATAGAGCTTGTCCACAGGCATTTCCAGCACTTTGGTGCAGAATTCCCACGCCCAAGCAGTAGCTTCTTTCTTAAAATAGTCGCCGAAAGAGAAATTACCCAGCATTTCAAAGAAAGTGCCGTGACGTGCCGTTTTACCTACACACTCAATATCGGGAGTACGTATACACTTTTGGCAGGTGGTAACTCTTTTTCTGGGAGGTGTAACCTCCCCTGTGAAATATTTTTTCATAGGTGCCATACCGGAATTTATAAGCAGAAGGCTTTTATCCCCGTTTGGCACAAGAGAAAAGCTGGGCAGTCTTAAATGTCCCTTACTCTCAAAGAAAGAGAGATATTTTTCTCTTAAATCGTTTAATGATGTCCATTCCATAATTTATACCTCAAATTTTGCCCAAGCAAAATGTTAATTCCTTTTAAAAAGTTCAAGGGCAACACAAGGTTGCCCTTAATATTCAATTAAAGCTTTTCAACAAGCTTTGAAAGTTCCTTAACTTCTTCTACTGTAAAAGTAAGGCCCTTGCTCATTTTTGAATGGTCAGGATTCCAGTCTCTTACGTCGATTTTAGGCTCACGACCATTCCAAGAAATCATATTAACTTCTCTTGTCCAGCCTCTTGCAGTTTCAGAAATAACTCCAAGATGCTCAGTGATTTCATACTTAATTTCAGGCATGATGAACTCCTCCTTCTTTGAAAATTTTATTATTGCTCTTTTTTAAGATTTTTAACAATCTCTTCTGTATCACGGGCGATTGCAAGCTCCTCATTTGTTGCAAGGATAAATACTCTTACCTTATCGTCAGGATCGGTAAGCTCTGCTTCTGCACCCTTTTGAGTATTTTGATTAAGTGCCTCGTTGATATGGATACCCATATAATCAAAATATGAGCAAACCTTTGAACGAAGCCAGAAACCGTTTTCACCGATACCGCCTGTAAATACAATAGCGTCAACGCCGTTCATTGCTGCTATGTATGAGCCGATATATTTTGCGATTTCATACGCCTGCATCTCGTGAGCGAGAATAGCTCTTTCGTTACCCTCATTTTGAGCGGCGCAGATGTCACGGTCGTCGGATGAAACACCTGAAATAGCGTTTACGCCTGACTCTTTATTGAGGATAATGTCCATTTCATCAGGAGTTAAGTTGAGCTTTTTCATAATGAATGTAACAACTGACGGGTCAACTCCGCCTGAACGTGTACCCATCATAAATCCATCAAGAGGAGTAAAGCCCATTGAAGTATCAACTACAGCGCCGTACTTAATAGCGGCGATTGATGAGCCGTTGCCCAGGTGACAGGTAATAACCTTTAAGTCTTTTAATCTTTTACCCATTCTGTCTGCAACTCTGTTTGCTACATACTTATGTGATGTACCGTGGAATCCGTAACGGCGAACGCCGTACTTTTCATAGTACTCATAAGGAACAGCATACATATAAGCCTTCGGAGGCATCGTGCTGTGGAAAGCAGTATCAAATACAACTACCTGCGGAACGTCAGGACCTACAACCTCAAGGCAGGCTCTGTAACCCAAGGCATTTGCAGGATTATGAAGAGGAGCAAGTGGAGAAAGATCCTCAATATCCTTAATAACTTTCTCTGTTACGAGAACACTTTTTGTATACTTATCGCCGCCCTGTACTACACGGTGACCGATTGCATCAATTTCATCAAAGGAGTCAATTACCTTGTACTCACTTTCGGTAAGGATATACTTAACCTCGTTAAAAGCTTCTTTGTGGTCGGCAAGATGCTTGTCATAAACGTGAGTTTCGCCGTTAAGCTTTACGATAACGTTTTCCTCGCCGCCCTTAATTTCCATACCGATTCTTTCGATAGCGCCTTTGCAAAGAACAGACTCGTCAGTCATATCCATAAGCTGAAACTTAAGAGAAGAACTGCCGCAGTTTATAACTAAAATCTTCAAAATATTCCCTCCAGGTATTGAAATAGATGATTTAATTTAGTAATATAGTAATATAATAATATACTATATATTAATATGTCAAGGATTTTCGGTAACTTTTTATGATAACTGGTATAATTTGTGAGTTTAACCCCTTTCATCAAGGTCATAAATATCTAATTGACAGTGCAAAAAAGCATTCTGACGGCGTTGTATGCGTGATGAGCGGCAATTTTGTGCAAAGAGGTGAATTTGCCGTTTATGATAAATTTACAAGAGCAAAAAAGTCCCTTGAAAACGGTGCGGACTTGATTATAGAACTGCCTTGTGCTTATTCGCTGATGTCGGCAAAAGGCTTTGCAAAATACGCAGGACAGATACTCAGGGGATGCGGCGTAGTGGACAGCATTACTTTCGGGGCAGAATGTGACGATGCCGCAAAGCTTAAGGCGGCAGCAGACAAAATCAAAGAAAACGACGGCATTATAAAAGAAATGCTTAAGGAGGGCATATCTTACCCTGCTGCACGTAAAGCTGCGGTAAATGACCCTGTTTTAGACACTCCCAACAACATTCTTGCAATAGAATATATAAGCGAAATTGACCTGCCGTTTTACCCCGTTAAGAGAATAGGTAAAGGGCACGACAGTGACGATAAATTATACAGCGCATCACAGATACGAAAAAGCCTTGACGAAAATGAAATATCATCTTTAAAAAACTGTGAAAAAGCCGTGCTTGCCAAACTGCGCACTATGACGGAAGATGATTTTCTTGAAATAGACGATGTAAGTGAAGGACTTGAAAACAGAATTGTGCAGGCGGTTCGCTCCTCCACATCTCTTGAAGAAATTTACGATAAAATCAAGACCAAACGGTATACCCATTCAAGAATAAGAAGAATAATTTTAAAATCATATCTGGGAATAACAAGCCGTTATACCCGTGACGTTCCGTATATACGCATATTAGGCTTTAACGACAGGGGAAGGGAAATTTTAAATATGATGACAAAAAAAGCCTCTCTGCCTGTTATAAGCCGCTATGCAGACATCAAAAATCTTACTCCTTTCGGGAAAGAGCTTTTTGAGCTTGAGTGCAGATGCACTGATTTATATAATTTAGGATACAAAAATCCCCTGCCCTGTGGCACAGAGCAGAGGAGTAAAATT
>CALWVQ010000012.1 GCA_944385025.1 uncultured Eubacterium sp. | reverse complement strand
GAGCCAACCGCTGAAGAATGGGAACATAACTTTAAACAAAAGTACTTAAAAGAAAAACCAGCATAGCCTAAACTATGCTGTAATCATTGAAGCCCTGCGAGCACCCTCTTTATCAAGGGTGCTCGTTTAAGTGCCTTTTTTGGATTTGTCTGAATTAGATTGTATATGTGATTTCCAAATATTTGGATAGCCTTGTTCATTTTCAATTATCCTGTTATCATATGTAAATTTCGCATTCTTTTCTTACCGAACACGCATCTTTTATAGCAAGCCTTATACCGTCCACCAAAGTTTCATCAACCTTACGTGCATTCACAGGGCAAATGCTGACGCATCTCATGCAGTATATACACTTGTTACGGTCTGTTATTTTAGGATTTTTTACATCAATAGCGCCAACAGGACACTTTCGAGCACAAGTCCCACAGGAAATACAGTTTGTATCACCTTCAGGCACAATACCCCTTGCGCTGTGTTTCTTATATACACTGTTACCCGGTACAGTTATACTTTTTTCGCCGTTATTAGCTGAATTAAATTTATCTAAAATCAGGCGTGAAAAATAATTCAGTGTTTTTACATCTTTTTCATCAGGTCTTCCTGCGGCATATTGCCTTACAATAGAGTGTTCAGCCACAGCCGCCACACCGGCTATCACACGAAAACCGCAATTTTCACAAATGTCCTTCATTTCAATTAACGTATCATCGTAAGCCCTGTTGCCATATACGCACAGCAAAACACACTTTGAATTACCTGCGCTGATTTTTGACAGTCTTTCTGCCGCAACAGCAGGAACCCTGCCTGCATAAGACGGAACAGCAACTAAAACCAAATCGTCATTATTAATACTAACTGATTCAAAATCAGCATTTCTGTCACATAAATCAACTTTTTCAACTGCATTTCCCCATTCGCTTGCAAGGGCGTCTGCAGCTTTTTGGGTTGAACCCGTGGGACTGAAAACAATCTGAATAACTCTCATACAACCTCTCCTTATTCAGCTTTTTGATATTAACTGATTTTCAGTATAGTGTCTTATCATTTTTCTGTCAATATAATGTTGCTTTCATAAAACAATGTTACGGTAATTGACAAATTGCCAATGGCACTATATAATACTTTTGACACCCCGTGTTAAAAGATGAACGGAGGAATAAAATTTGTTCGACCAAAACACTCTTACACAAATAAGAAATAATAATCTTTCCGATGTGCTTGAAACATTAAGACAGAAAGGCAACTGCAGTTTGGCACAGCTTGCAGAGCACAACTCAGGAGGACTTACAACCGTAAAAAAATGCGTTTTGCAGGCAATGGACTACGGAATGATTTGCGAGGCGGGAGAAGCTGATTCAACAGGCGGACGAAAGGCAATGAAATATGCTATATGCCCCGACTATCAGTATTTTCTTGTAATTGTTGTTGACAACGGAAAACTTTTATCAACTCTCTACAATTTTAATTATGATAAGATTTATTCAAAAGAACTGTCGTTTAATATGACGGAATTCATAGATAAAGTTTTTCGATGTATTTCTTCTGCCCGGGAAAATCATCCTGTTGGCACTGTTTGCCTTGCAATGCCCTGCGTAATTAAAGACGGCGTTGTAATTGACTGGTACTACAACCCCTCCTGTATAGGAATTAACATTAAAAGTAGAATTGAAAGCAAATATAAAATCAATGTTATTGTTCAAAACGATATGAACCTTACCGTTTTAGGAGAAAACAGAAAAAGAAACAATGTAAAAAATATTGTTACAGCCCAGTTCAGCCATAACGGTATAGGCGTAGGAGAGATGGCAAACGGTCACGTTTTAGAGGGCAGTTCCGGATTTGCAGGTGAAGTAGGTTATATGAGCATTAACAGAAGAGATGTTACCGAAACAGCTTATCTCGGAAGAATAATACGAAACGTAATAATTTGCATAAACCCGCAAACAATGGTTTTTTACCAGTCTGAAAATCCAAGGCTGCTGCAAAAAATATTTAAGGAAGCCGTTAAGCAGTTGCCGTCTTATGCTATTCCGGAATTTATAGTTTCTACGGACTATATCGGAGCTATAACAGCAGGTTTTCATACATTAGTAAACAAATATGGTTTTTTCAAAAAGCAGGAGGAACTTATATGAAAAATCTATTAAAAAACAAAACCGCACGTGAAATAATGGCTTTTTCATTGCTTCCCTTCGGAATGAGCACAATCTACGGTATTATGAGTACGGCGCTTAATCTTTATTTAACCGATGTTTTAGGGCTCTCTTTGGCAATGACCGGCATTGTGCTTTCAGCCACAAAAGTTTGGGACGCAATAAACGACCCGATAATGGGAATGATTGTAGACAAAACCCATACAAAAATGGGAAAGTGCAGACCGTACATATTTTGGATGTCTTTTCCCGTTATAATCGTTACAGCATTGCTTTTTGCGCCTGTTAACTTCAGTCAAAAGGGCAACTTTATATATGCTGTTATAGCCTACCTGCTTTACTACACTGTATATACAGCTCTTGATATACCGTATCAGGGTTTGACACCACTTGTTTTTCCAGAAGATAAAAAAAGGGTTAAGGCAATTTCTTTCAGCAATATAATAGGTTCTTTAGGTTCAGTTCTTCCTTCCATTTTATTCTTCACTGTTGCAGGTCTTTGGGGAAGAGAAAACCAAAAAACAGGATATTTTACAGCAGCGCTAATCTTTGCCGCTCTTGGCGGTATTCCGATGTTTTTCTCTGCTTTTGGGTTCAAGGAAAAAGTATATATTCCTCCAAAAAAAGAAAAGTACATTGACGGACTTAAAATAGTATTTAAAGACAAAAAATTTATTTGCTTAACAATAGCGGCATTTTTCTCTGCCATAGTTAATATGGGCGCAATGTTTTTACCGTATTTTGCAAAATGGAATTGTGCAGGAGTTATTCCCATTGAAGAATTGTGCAACTGGATAAAAAACACATTTGGCATATCAGTTCAGTTAACCAGCGAAGGTCTTCTCATTCCTCTGCTCCAAATCGGGAGCGGACTTTCCTATATGCTTTCAATGGCATTAGTGCCTGTATTTCTCAAAAAAATGGACAAAAAAACTCTTTGGATCGGAGTTTCGATATTTGGAATAATAGCAGATATTCTGTGCTTTGTATTAGGCGTTTGGATTATTCCTTATAATACAGTTGCCGGAGCTGTTACCTATACGATTATGCGTTTCTTTACCAATTTTCCTGTAGGCGTTATGACTGTTTTGCTTGTTGCAATGTTTTCAGACGTTGTTGACGATATTGAAATGCGCACAGGTAAAAGGCTTGAGGGCACAGTATTCTCTTTCAGAAGTCTTGTAAACAAAATAGCAGTAGCTGTCTTTAATGTTCTTATGCTTGATATTGTTGACAAATTTGGTTATAACGCAGATACAATGACAAAAATCACAGATAATTTGTCAAGACCGCTTATCGAAAGCACAACTCAAGCAGTTGTTTACGGCGGGATAAACTATACAACCCTGCTAAACGTTATATTCTTTATGCTTACTGCTTTCGGAGCAATCGGATTGCTTCTTCAGTCTATACCAATGCTTTTTTACAAATTTGATGAAAAGGCACAGGCTGACAAATTGAAAGCCTTCCGTGAAGAAAAACAAAAACGTGAAATCGAAGAACTTAACGCTATTGCGGCAAGAGAAGCTGTTTCAGAAAAGTGATTCTAAATTTAATAGTACAAGGAGAAATCACTATGAAAAAACTCTTTTTGAATATTACAAACACAGCTCTTAAGCTTCGCTCAACAGTTAGGCTTGGGAGATGTTCGGGAGACGGCATTAAAAAGCAGTTAGAAATTAATTCAGAATTAAACAATTTAGAAGAAACTGCCCTTACCTGCAGAAAACACAGTAAAATTACCCAGGACTATAATAACGAGACCGTTAATATTAAAAGCGGTGAAGAAATTGTATTGGATGCTGACCATCTCTGCAAAGTAAACACGGTAACGATAAGAGAAAGCGGCTGCAACTGCACGGGATTTTCTATTTATTCAGAAGATGAGACAGGTAAAAGAGAATTTCTTTTCGGCGGCGACGTTATTGACAACTACTTGTACTGTTCATTTAAAAACGTTGACGTTTCCCGACTGATAATAAAAATTGACTCTGCGAAAAACGGAAAAGACGTAAAAATTACCCAAATTAAAACTTACTGTGCCAAAAGCCGAAGCAACGATAATTTTATAGTAAATTCGTATTTTCCTGTTGAAAAAGGTTGCACATATTTTCAAGACAGAGTAAACGACAAAGAGTTTAGCAAATACTTTGACGTTATTACTGATGCAATAATAATCGCTGCGGTAGAATTTAAAAAAGATGCATCTCTTGAGTATGACAGTGAAACACTGAAAAAAGAAACACAGGCACTTAAACAAATAATCGGAGACAGAAACATTAAAATTTGGTGCTGTGTAGCAAATCCTAAAAAAGAAAACGGAAAACACGCCAACAACCATTCTGTTTATGCAATCAAGCACAATTTAGACATTCTTAAAACTAATCTTGTTAACTTATGCAACGAGTACGGTTTTTGCGGGATTGATTTTGACTGGGAATTTCCCTGGCTGCCTCACGTTTGGAGTGCATACAGCAAAATGCTTGTTGGATTAGGAAAAGAACTACACAAAAACAACCTTCTCTTATCCTCTGCTTTAGGACCTTGGGGAGTGAGACTGACAGACGAGGCTAAAAAAAGCCTTGACATTGTTAATGTAATGGCTTACGACTGGGCAAAAAACATCCGCAATAATCACGGTGAATTTTACTCCTGTCACTATTACAGCGCCGAATATTTCCTTAAACAAGGTTTTCAAAAGAATCAAATCCTTCTTGGCTTGCCTTTCTACGGAAACACAAGAGATAACGGCAAATTTTTACAGGCGGGATATTCAGATTTTGAAATCAGCTCAAAGACTCAAAACACGGGAGTTAAAAAGGGGCGAGAATATTATTTTAACGGATACGATATGATTTTTTCTAAAACAGCTTATACATATGATACAGGCTTTGCAGGCGCAATGATTTGGTGCGGCAAATTCGACTTGCCTATGAGCAGTCAGTACAGTCTGTTTTCAGCAATGAAAGATTCGCTGGAAAGCAGAGTAAATTCAGACTGAATCTGCTGACAAAGGAGTGAAAACTGAAAAAGTTTGTTTGAATTTTATAAAGCAAACAGCACTAAACTCAAAATAAGAGGTAATGACGTGATGAAAATTAGAATTAAAAAAATAATTTTTAGGGCAATTATAAGCATTATTGTTGTTTTGGCAATTTTGATTTGTGCCGGAACTACTGCAACGGCAATATCAAGCAACAAAAGTCTTGAAATTGCAGGTTCTTTTGACAAAGTACAATACGATGAACAACTAATACCGTCTGTTGACGAAAACGGCTATGCTCAATTCGTAACAGACAGACCCTTTAAAATAATGCAGCTAACTGACATACATATCGGCGGCGGTTGGATTTCGGCAGAAAAAGACCGAAAGGCACTTAACTGTGTCGCCGCAATGGTAAGCGCTGAAAAGCCTGACCTTGTAATCGTTACGGGAGATGTAGTTTTTCCCACTCCAACCGATGCAGGAACTCTCAACAATAAAACAGGGGCAAAGATATTTGCCGAAATGATGGAAACTCTGGGAGTTTACTGGACTGTAGCCTTCGGAAATCACGATACAGAAGCATACGGCTATTACTCCCGTGAAGACATAGGGGATTTTTACGCTGGCAAAGACCTTAAATACTGCATTTTTCAATCGGGTCCTGAAAATATTGACGGATGCGGTAACCAAATAATAAACATTAAAAACTCCCAGGGAATCATTACCCAGTCCCTTTTTGTTTTTGATTCTCACTCATATACGGATAAATTCGGTACAAATGGAGAATATGACAATATTCATCAAAACCAAATAGAATGGTACAGCAATTCGGTAGCTGAGCTTAACGAAGAAAACAAAAAAGCAATAGAAAAGGCAGACATAAAAACTCTTCCCTATTCCACAGAAAGTTTTGAAAACATAAAATCTCTTGCATTCTTCCATATACCTCTTAAAGAGTATGATGACGCGTGGAATGCCTACACAGAAAACAACAATACAAATTCTGAAAATATTAAATATCATTACGGTATAAAAGATGAAAACGTCTGTTGCGGAGCGGGAAGTGACGATTTATTTGAAACTATGCAGTCTCTTGGAAGCACACAGGGAATATTCTGTGGTCACGACCACATAAATAATTACTCTGTTGAATACAAGGGGATTCGTCTTACATACGGCATGAGCGTTGATTACCTTGCTTACAAAGACATTGACAAACAGGGCGATTACAGGGGCTGTACTTTGATTACGGTTAATCCTGACGGGTCGTTTGACTGCGAATCACAAAACTATTATCAGGACAAATACCAGCCAAAATTTGAAAAAGAGCAAGTAACATTTGTCCGCTAAAAATTTTTGTTACAGGGGAAAAATATGAAAAAAGTAATTGTTGTATCAAAAACCCATCTTGATTTGGGTTTCACCGATTATGCAGAAAACATACGCAGAAAGTATATAGAAACCTATATTCCGGGGGCTATATCACTTGCAAAGCAGCTCAACACAGCAGATAAAAAGAAATTTATTTGGACCACAGGTTCCTGGATTCTAAAGGAAGCTCTTAAAGATGATGATTTAACAAGGCGCAGAAATCTTGAAGAAGCAATAAAAAAAGGCGACATTGTTCCCCATGCAATGCCGTTTACGACTCATACAGAATTACTTGACGAAGAAACGCTCAACTACGGCTTGTCCATAGTTGATAATCTTGACTCAATGAGAGGAAGAAAAACAGTTGCAGCAAAAATGACTGACGTTCCCGGTCACACAAGATCACTTGTTGCGCTGCTGGCGAAAAAAGGAATTAAACTGCTTCACATCGGAGTAAACGGCGCTTCTGCCCTTGCCAAAGTTCCTGAATGTTTTTTGTGGAGGGACGGAGAATATGAGATTATAGTAATTTATTCCGGCTCATACGGTGGAGCTTTCAAATGTAATTACATTGATGAAATTCTTTATTTTGACCATACTCTTGACAACCGAGGAACTCCGTCAGCAGATAAAATAAGCAAAAAGCTTGCTAAAATCCAGCGGGAATATCCCGAATATGAGGTAACAGCAGGAAACTTAGACGAATACGCTGATATTCTTTGGGAGCAGAGGTCAAAACTGCCTGTAATTTTTGGCGAAATCGGAGATACCTGGATACACGGCAGTGCATCGGACCCATATAAAACTGCCGCACTGCGCAGACTGATGAAATTAAAAAGACATTGGCTCAGCGAAGGTTCAATGCAGAGAAACAGTGATGAATATAACGGATTTTCAGACAATCTTCTGTGTGTGGCAGAACACACTTGGGGAATGGATATGAAGCATTACTTTGCCGATTACGAACACTATCTGAAAAAAGATTTTCAAACTGCTCGAAATGCGGATAAAGTGGTAATGCACCACCCTTTCAGAGATTTTCCTCAGAATTTTTCAATTCTCACTGCAAGAATAAGCGGTAACTACGCAAAGGGAAGTTACCGTGTTATAGAAAAAAGCTGGAAAGAACAGCGTAATTACATTGACAAAGCAGTTGAATGTCTTTCAAAAGAGCATAAAGAACAGGCAATTAATGAACTTAACCTTTTAGGACCAAAAAATGCCCTAACGTGTACCGGAAACAACAAAACATTTTGCGGTGAGCACAAAGGCTGGAAAATTGAAATAAACGAAAACGGCGGAATAGGTCAGCTTCTTCACGAAAATACTTGCGTCATCGCCAAAAACAATTATCCTGTTTTTGAATATCGTTCATACAGTCAAGATGACTACAATTATTGGCTGAACCACTACTCAAGAGATTTAGACAAAACTCGCCTTTGGGCAGTTGGAGATTTTGCGCGTCCTTTACTGAAATATGCCGACGGTCATTATTTAACAGGCAGATTTCCTTACAAAATGACTGCTTTGGACGCTGAAATTCACGACGACAACCTGAAAATTGTTGTAAACCTTACCTGCGACAAAATACTTTGTGAAACTCTCGGAGCTCCAAGACTTGTCCAAATTGTTTATACTTTGAGTGAAAAAGGACTTAACATCCGCCTATCTTGGTTCAAAAAAGACGCAAACAGACTTACGGAAGCTCTCTTTTTCCGATTGTTTCCTTGCGCTGATAAAATCACCTTTAACAAAATAGGAAGAGAAGTCCGCCCCAACGAAACCGTTTCAATGGGAGGGCGAAATTTAAGCGCAGTGTTTGGAGTAACGTTGAAAAAAGGCAACGCCACTTACGATATTATTAATACGGACGCCCCACTCATTTCAGTTGGGCGTGGAAAAATTCTTGAGTTTGACAATAAATTTGAAAGTATGGAAAAGGACGGCATTTCTTACGTTCTTTACAACAACGTTTGGGGTACAAACTTCCCTCTTTGGTACGAAGAAAACGCATCGTTTGAATTTATGATAAAGCCGAGAAACGATATGTTAATATCTGACTAACTATTTAGGTTACAACTATTGATAATACGGAGAGTTAATATGCATTACGCACAGCTTTTTCCTAACTACGAAAAATACAATGATCAAGAACGCAAGCTGACAGACAGAGCAGTCAGCACTCTTTAAGGCAACATAATCAACAGACCCGCAGACGACGAAAATTTTGTATTCAAAAACCGCAAAGCCATGTCTCCGTCGCCAAGAACATATCAAGGCGTATGGAATTGGGACAGTGCTTTTCACACGTTGGCAATGAGTTATTTTGATATTGAAATTGCTCACGACCAAATGAAGATACTGTTTGATTATCAAAAATCTGACGGACAAATAGCAGATGTGGTTTATACCAACGGAAAAGCTGTTTTTCGTTTCACTAAACCCCCTGTTCTTGCCTGGGCAATTATGAAAAGCAACATAATTCAACCTGACTTGTCTTTTTTGGAATATGCCTATCCTCACTTAAAACTAAACCTTTCGTGGTGGGAAGAAAACAGGTACGACGGTACACTTTTCAGCTACAAAGTTCACAAAATGGAAAGCGGATGGGACAATACTGTTAGATATGATTTTTCCCATCTAATTCAAAACTGTTATTCTGTTGACTGCAACTGTTTTATGGCAGACTTTTATCAAGCAATGAATTACATAGCTGACAAACTTAAAAAGTCTGATGATGCGGCAATATATGCTGAAAAAAGGAGTAAACTGATTTCGAAAATAAACAGCATTCTTTTTTCTGAAAAAGACAAAAGCTACTGTGACTATGATTTCAAACTTAAACGATTTACTCACCGAATTTCCCCTGCCTCATTTATGCCTCTTTTCTGTTTAGCTGCAGACAAAGAAAAGGCAGGGTATATGATTGAAAAAGCAAAAAATCCAAATTATTTTTATCCCGGTATACCTACGATAAGCTACAACAATAAACGTTATAACTCGTCAAAATATTGGCGTGGTCCCTGCTGGCTTAACACCGCATATTTTACGATACAAGGGATACGAAATTACGGAGCTTTTGACCTTGCCGATGAGCTTACGGAAAATGTTTTAAATTTTTGCAGTCAAAACAGCGACTCTATATATGAATGCTATGATTCCATAACAGGAAAAGGTCTTGGCGCACAAGATTTCGGTTGGTCAAGCGCCTTTATACTTGAGCTTATTAAAGAAAAACACAATGCAAGTCAACTGTTAAGATAACAGTTAGGTTATAAAAAACAAATAACAATATTAAAGGATATAAACGGGTAGCTTCAATATGAAACTGATTTATAAAAAGGCGAAAATATTTCCTTCGTGGGTTAAGTTTAAAGGTACCGAACCAAAAGAAACGTACTACGCATTACAAAACGACGCAGTAGAGTGTAAAACAGACAGCATTAAACTCCCCTACTACAATCACATAGAGATGTCAGGGTTTGAAATGTCCGCAATTATCAGCTATAAAGTTGATAATAAAAAACAGCTTTGCTTAAACAGGTTTTGCGTTTTCCCTCAAATCAGAGTTATCCCCAACGAAACGAGGGGAAGCCTTACATATAATTTCAAAAAACCTGATATTAAATACGGTTCAGAGGTATTTACAGATAAAATTAAATTTGACGGGACGCTTACCTTTTTTCAGCACTGCGGCGATATGAAAATTACTCATACAATAAGTTCTGCCTATAACAAAAAGGCATTAATAGAAAAAATTGTTTTAAGTAACAATTCGTCCGCCGTACATTTTGTCGATGCCGAAAACAAAAATCCCTATAAGCGAATAAACAAAGTATTTTTATTGGATAACTATGAACAGAAGCTTTACACTACCATAAGCTGCGACGGAAAAATTTTAAATACTGCAAAAATTTCAGTTGAGCCAAACAGCTCAAAAACAATTTACATATGCAACGCTGCTGAAAAACTGGACGAAAAAGAAATTGAAGAACAGTTTAACCTTAGAAAAGATTTTCTTAAAGGCTTATACAGCAGTTGTATGGAAATAAAGACCCCTGACGAAGAAATAAATCTTATGACGAATTTTTGTAAAATCAGGGCTTGTGAAAGTATATTTAAAACGAAAAACGGATTAATGCACTCTCCCGGCGGAGGTAATTTTTACGGTGCACTTTGGACTAACGACCAGTGCGAATACGCAAATCCTCTTTTTGCATATTTAGGTTATAAGTCAGGTAAAGAACAAAGTATTAACAGTTACAGACTTTTTTCAAAATTTGCAAGCAGCGAAAAGGCGATTCCGACAAGCATTATAGCTTGCGGCGACGGTATTTGGAACGGTGCGGGAGACCGTGGTGACAGTTCTATGTTTTTATACGGCATCAGCCGTTATCTTTTAAGTACAGGGGACAAAAATCTAACCGCTGAATTTATGCCGTCAATCACAGCGGCTCAAAAATATGTTGTAAGTAAAATAAATGCTCATGGTGTGGTGGAGAGCGACAGCGATGAGCTTGAAAACCGTTTTGAAAGCGGCAATGCCAACCTTTCAACATCCTGTATTACATATGATGCGTTCATTTCGCTATACCACTTATACAAAGAATTAAATGAAAACCAAAAGGCAGAAAAAACTCTTAATCAAGCAAAAAGAATAAAAGACGGAATAGAAAATTATTTTGCTTTTTGTGTAGAAGGCTATGAAACATACCGATACTGCAAGGAAGAAAAACACCTGCGTTCGTGGATATGTCTGCCTTTGGTAATGGGCATTTTTGATAGAAAAGAACAAACGATAAAAGCACTTATGAGTGATAAACTGTTTACAGGGCGGGGACTTTTGACAAGAAGCGGTCAAAAAACATACTGGGATCGTTCTTTGCTTTATTCACTCAGAGGAATGTTTTATGCAGACAAGGCAAATAAAGCTTATTCCCTACTGAAAAAATACACAAATGAAAGGCTTTTAGGATTTCACGCTCCCTATCCTGTTGAAGCCTTTCCCGAAGGAAATTCGGCACAATTATCTGCAGAAAGTGCGCTTTACCTAAGGATTTTCACAGAGGGAATATTGGGATACAGACCTGTTGGCTTCAACTCATTTGAGATACAACCGTCCCTTCCTGACAAGTGGGAATTTTTTGAAGTCAAAAACATTGAGCTTTGCGGCAGGAAAATTAATATATCAATCAAAAACGGAGATTATTATACCGTTAAAATAAACGACGATAAAATTGTTATTAACAAAGGTGAAAAACGCACCTATACACTTGGTTAATGAGGTAAATTTATGAAATACAAAATTCACAGAAAATTACATACAGATTTCAATATTTTTGAAGACAAAAAACTTAAGGGAAGAAGTTATTTCATTCCTTTTTCAAGCAAAAAGGCTTTTGAAAACACTAATTACAAAAATGAGCGTTATAATTCTGACAGAGTAACTGTTTTAAGCGGAGAATGGGACTTTGCATATTATGAAAAACTTTCAAAAGTGCCGACTGTTTTAGATACCCAAAAAACGCATTTTGATAAAGTTAATGTACCTTCTACTTGGCAGAGAACAGGATATGACCAAATAGCATACATAAACACAAGGTATCCCTTTCCTAAAAAACCGCCTTACATACCTGCCGATGTTGCCGTAGGTATATACAGAAAATTTGTAGAAATAGAAAATATTAATAATAAAAGAATTTTGACGTTTTTAGGCGTTGCAGGAGCACTTGCGGTATATGTAAACGGAAAATACGCAGGATACAGCGAAGGTTCTCACAACACGGCTGAATTTGACATAACTTCTTTACTTCAATGCGGTGAAAATGAAATATTAGCAGTTATTTATAAATGGAGTAACGGCACATATCTTGAATGCCAGGATATGTTTAGAGAAAACGGCATTTTCCGAGATGTTTATATAACAATTCTTGAAGAAAATTACATAAACGACTTCCTTTTAAGACCTAAATATAATTATGACGGAACTTATGACCTTAAAATATGTATAAGCGGTAACTTTTCTTATGACACAAAAATAGAAGTAAGTGCATACGATCTGTTTGATACTGTGCTTGAGGGGAATTTTGAAACAGAAATAAAATCTCTTTCGGTTAAAGAGTGGACTGCTGAAACTCCTTTTTTGTACGAAGTAAACATAATACTAAAAAGCCGCGATAAAGTTATTGAGGCTATAAGAACATACATAGGATTTAAAAATACTCGCATCGATAAAAATGTATTTTTATTTAACTCAAAACCAATCAAGCTGCTTGGAGTGAACCACCACGACACCCATATGACTAAGGGATATGCCATGTCTATTGACGATATGGAGCTTGATATAAAGCTTATGAAAGAATACAACTGTAATGCCGTGCGCACATCGCATTATCCTCCGGACCCTGTATTTTTGACAATGTGTGACTTTTACGGTTTATACGCCGTAGATGAGGCTGATATTGAAACTCACGGTTTTTATGCAGTACCTCACACAACATATAACCCAAACAGATTGAGCAACGATATTAAATGGGCGTCGCACTATCTTGACAGAGTAAAAAGAATGTACGAAAGAGACAAGAACCATCCCTGTATCACGATGTGGAGCCTTGGAAACGAGTCAGGCGGTTACAAATGTCAGGACGTTTGCTACGACTACTTAAAGAAAGTTAATCCCGAAATTCCTGTGCATTATGAAGGTGCAATAAGAAGCAAAAGATGGGCATACGACGTTGTGTCAAGAATGTATGCAACACCTTCGCTTATGCGAAAAATTCTTAAAGGCACAGCAGGAAATAAATACAAAAACAAACCGTTTTTTCAGTGTGAATATGCTCATGCTATGGGTAACGGTCCCGGCGGTCTTGAAGAATATATGCAGTTGTTTTATTCTTCAAAACAATTTATGGGAGGCTGTATATGGGAATGGGCTGACCACAGCGTATATGATGAAAACGCTAAATACAAGTGGACTTACGGCGGTGATCATAACGAGCCTATACACGACGGTAATTTCTGTGTAGACGGACTGTTTTATCCTGACCGCAAGCCCTCAAGCGGTGCGCTTGAAATGAAAGCCTGCTACCGTCCTATGCGAGCAAAACATATTAAAGACAATATTTTTGCAATCAAAAACACCCGCTATTTTAAGGACAGTTCTGATATTAATATTTCTTTTGAAATCTCATTAAACGGCAACAGCGTTGAAAAAGGAAATATTGACAGCGTAATTGAGGCAAACAAATCGAAAAAAATTCAAATTAATTCGCAATTTTTAAGTCAAAATGAAAAGGATGTTTTTGTAAATTTCACTTATTCTTATAAAGAAAGCGGAGAAATTATTGCAACAGAGCAAATTATAATCAGCGTTGAAAAGCTAAAACATGGCTTACAAACAGCGAAAACAGCCGAAATCATTTCAACAGGACAGCAAATAGCTGTCTGTTACAAAGACGGAAAAGCTTTGTTTGACCAAAACAAAGGACTTGTAAGTTATGTTAAAAATGACGTTGAATATCTTAACCAAAATCCTATTGATAAGCAAACAGGATTTGTTCCTCACATATACCGCGGAAGAATAGACAACGACCAGTATATGGTAATATTTTGGAACATTTTGGGGCTGGGCGGTGCAGTGCCGAAATTGACGTCCTGCAAAATTAAATCTCAAAACGGTACCAAATATGTAAGTACATTATACAATTTTGTTACACGAGGAGTATTTGTACTTGCCAGTGCCGAAGTAAATTATTTTTTTGATGATAACGGGATAATAACTTTAAACGTTTCACTTAAAAAAATCTGTCCGCTTACA
The DNA here is from genome assembly GCA_944385025.1 of uncultured Eubacterium sp. GTDB lineage: Bacteria > Bacillota > Clostridia > Oscillospirales > Acutalibacteraceae > Eubacterium_R. Next base: position 8,200 of record CALWVQ010000012.1, on the reverse strand, counting down.
GCACAGCTTCCCCGTTTTGGTGTTCACGCAGAGCTAAAAAAAGAATTTGAAAACATAACATATTACGGCAGAGGTCCGCTGGAAAATTATTCAGATTTCATTGAACATGCACCTATCGGCACATATAACACTGACGTAACAAATATGGCTCACAAATATATCAAACCCCAGGATTCAGGCAACAGAGGAGATGTGCGCTTTGCTGTAATTACTGATGAAAAGGGTATAGGTCTTAAAATAACTGCTGTTGAAAGATACTTTAATTTTAATGCAAATCATTTTACTCTTAATCAGCTGAAAAAAGCTCGTCACATTGAAGACCTGCCTGATTGTGATACAACTTATTTAGCAATAGACGGATACGTAAGAGGTACCGGCTCGGGAAGCTGCGGTCCCCTGCCGTCAAAAGAACATTTAATTAATTTTGATTACTTCAAACCTCTTAACTATTCTTTTGAAATCAAGCCTTTTAACATCAATGAGGAGTAAATACTTATGAAAAAGAAAATCATAATTCTTTCTGTTGCTGTGATTATATTAATAGCTTTGATAACTTGCATTAACGTATTTGCAAAAGACGGCTATTCAGACTTATCGGGGCCTGCTGATACTGAAAATATTATTTCAGCACAGTTAGAAAGTGTCGAAAGCAGCAAGTCATTATCAGACGCTTCAAAAGCGGTAGACTCAGATATAAACACCGTTTGGCGTTCGTCCAAGAAAAATGACTACATAATCATCAATTTTAAAGAGGAGCAGTCATTTAATACGGCGATTATAAGAGAAAAAGGCTGGAACATAAAAAAGTTTAATCTTTCATATTTTGTTGATGAACCGGGAAACGAGCATTGGGAAAATTTTTATCAGCAGGATGCAGTAAATGATTACCGCTATTGTGCTTTTGACACCATTACTGCAAAGCAAATAAAATTTGAAGTTACAGAAGCTGACGCATTATTCAAAATAAGAGAAATTGAATTTTACAATACTGACAAAAAAGAAATAAACAATTTCAGAGTTTCAGACTATGTTGTTACTTCCCAGCTTGCTAACGGAGAATTATTTGACCCTCAGTCAAGTAACTATTTATCCCAGGAATACTGTAATGTAGTAAACCAAATTCACATTATCTCCTCTGCAAAATGGAATAACGAAGGAAAACTGGTAATTTCTGACGGACTTTCTCCAACAGAGCTAAAGGAAAACATTAAAAAGATTAGAGATTTTTACGGTGATAATGAAGTTGAAATATTTGCAACTGTATTTTTTAACGCCTGCGATCCAACCGAAGTTTTGAAAAACAAAAATGATATAGTAGTAGAAAACACAGTAAACTTTCTTTTAGAATATGGCTTTGACGGTGTAAGCTACGATTGGGAATATCCCGTCGGTGAGCAATGGTCACTATTCAGCAATCATATTGTAACTTTAAAAAATGAGTTATCGAAATACCAACTTAAGATTTCCTGTGCTGTATGCCCGTGGAATTTTTATATGGAAAAAGATGCGATAAATGCGCTGGATCAGATAGAAATAATGAGTTACGATTTATTTGACGAAAACGGAAATCACAGTTCCTTTATCAGCGGCGCCGTACAACCGGTTGAATTTTTCCTTGATAAAGGGTTTACTCCTCAGCAGATTAATTTAGGTCTGCCGTTTTATGCAAGACCTTATGACGGCGGAGGTGTTTGGATAAATTACGATGATGCGAATTACACACCCTCAGACAGATTTCAAAATTACTCTAACGGAATGTGGTTTTCAGGGACTCAAATGACATATGACAAAACTGCTTATGCAATAGAAAAGAATTTAGGCGGTATGATGATTTTTACCGCAACTGAAGACATTTCCTACAGCGAAGAAAACAGCTTGCTAAAATCAATAAAAACAGCGATTGAAAATCGCAGCACTTTAAACTTGAATCAGGAGGAAAACGGTTATGAAAAATAAAAACAGAACATTTTTTCAACTTTTTTCTTTCCTTATTTTCACAGTAATTTCCGCAGCGTTTACTATCGCTTTTAAATATTATATAACTTTCTCAGAAGAAACAGCAGGTTCGTATCAGGTAATAACAATATTTGGGGATTCAATTAAAATATTTTTGATAAAGGTATTATCTGTTGCAGCATCTCTTTTGGCATTCATAACTTTTATGATAAAAAGCAGAAAAAAATATAGGAACAAAGCCTTTTTCCCTGCCTGCATCTCTATATTTGGAGTTATTTGGATGATTTTACCGTTCTTATCAGCTTATACAATCAGCCGATTTACAGGATTGCTTATTATTCAGACGGTATCTTCAATAGCTATAATAGCCAACGCTGTATTTTTTGTAGTTAGTATGTTGTTTGCCGTCATAAGCTTAATAGACCTTATTCATTGTATTATGACCGTTTCCGAATTAAATGAAAGAGCTGATTATTTTGCAACTTCCCTTTGCGGCATACCTTTCGGATGCTGTGCAGCTATATTTTTGACGCCTGTATTACAATCGTTATTAGGGTTAAGTTCAGTTTATTTTTTACTCGGTTTAATTGCATTTTTAACAGGATTATCAGTCATAATCAGAAATTACATTTTAAAACGCCGCAACAGTTAGCTGCTCGGCATTTATAATTTTACTTAAATCAGCGCAAAGTACCGTAACTACTGCTAATACACTTGAGCTGTTATACACGTATAAAAAGGGCAGAGAGCAAAAGCTCCCTGCCCATATTTTATTATAATATAACGAATAAACAAACTATTCAAAATAAGGTTCATATTCTATATGATATTGGCTGTTAGGAAACAGAAAATCGTGTAATGCAATAAAATAATCGTCTGTCATACTTGCTATAAAATCAACGACAATTTGATTCTTTTCTTCTGACAAATAATCAAAATCGTGATATTTATTTAACGCACTTCCGATAGGATTAATGTGGTGTTTATATATTAAAGAATCTTCGTTTCCCTTTTCAACATCCTCTAACAACCTGTAATATAAGTTTTTAAACATAGGTTTTATGATGTCATCATACTGGTTATTTATGTTTGTATCCCTATAAATAACCTTACCGTTTTCTGCTTTCGCTTTACTCAAATCATTAAAAGCAGTTTCACTGAGGGATATATAATCTTTGCCATAACTGTGTTCAATAATATCAACTGTTAAATTATTTATAATCAAGGCATTGTCAGTTCCTATTAACTGGGTGGTAAATTCATAGTCTTTATCAATAATTCCTGCCAAAGCTGCGTCCTGTCTGTCTTTACCTAAATAAGCAATCATATCACATATTCTTACAACGCATCCTTCAAGAGTTGACGGAATAAGTTTTTTTATTGCAGGTTCGCCATTTTCGTAACACTGTTCTACTTCTCTGTCATAGTCTTCAAATGTTTTTTCATATTTCGGCATATATTTTTGCTGTTCAAACTCGCCGTTATGGCACAAGACGCCGTCTAAAGTCTGCATAGTAAAATTTCGTGCAAAAATAGTATCCAGCACTCTTGCACTATGAACGTTATGGTTAAAATACCTGCCCGTCTCGTTGTGATAAAAACTACTTAAAAATCTTTCACCTGCATGACCAAAAGGGGTATGTCCAATGTCGTGACCTAACGCAATGGCTTCAATCAAATCTACGTTTAAGCCTAACACAGAGCCGATATTTCTTGCAATTCGTGAAACAAGCTGAACGTGCTGTGCTCTTCTTGTAATATCATCGTTATTTTTAAAAGAAAAAACCTGTGTTTTGTCAGCATATCTGTTGTAGTAAGGTAAGTGCATTATTTTTTCAATATCACGCACAAATACCGGACGCCACAAATTAGGTTTATCAATATTATTATTTCGTCTTACAGCGTTTTCATCCTTAAATGCATAAGGGTTACTCCAGCTATGCTGTCTGTTGTAAATAATTTCCTGCTGTAGCTCTTCGTTTACTTTTTTATATTTTATACTTCCTGCCATAAAATCAGATACTCCTATATTTCACTTTTACCTATATTAGTCAGTAGAGCATAAAAAGCTTTCTAAAATTAGTATAAACCAAGGGAAACAAATGTCAATACTATCCAATTTATTACGGCAATTAAAAAAGGACAGTTGCAATAAGCTGTCCTTTTTTATTATGAAAATTGTTGTGGGTGTAAACTATTAATTAGTATCACTTTAATCTGATAATTCCACTAAAAGCGCTTCATACGGATTTATTTTTAAGCGCAGCTTTCCGTCGGTGATTTTAAGTTTTTCCCTATGCACAACACCAGACGGAGTTATTTCTTCTATGTTAGCATATTTGGCATTTTTACTTACCTGCCAATATCGCTCATCTTCTTTATCACTATATGCAAAATAAGTATTTTCTTTATGTATATACGGCAAAAAAAGAGTATTTTTATTTTTCAAAACGATTCCGTTTTCCGTAATCATTCGTTTTCTAAATGAAGAAACAACATTATCGGTAAAAATACATTTTTCAGTTATAATAAAACCATTTATTTTTAATCTTTTTTTTGTGCAAAGAAAATGATACGGAACTTGAACTGTGGCGAATTGATGAAGAAAATTTTTGCACCAATCATCATCCTGAATTTTTATTATGTCTTCACCGTGTATATTCCCGTAAAGATATTTGTCAAAAATTTTATTTCTGTGCATTCCTCCCGTATATAGCTGTGGAGGAATTTCAATTAATTCACGCCTTGTCATATGAACACACCACCAACTTGCCGGAATAATTCCTACTGTGTCCATTTGTGTTTTTCGATGATGTTCTCTGGGGAGTCCCAAAAAAGGTTTATTTGGCAGACTTTCGTCCTCTTTATATGTAAACTCAGAGGTAATATCAATACCTTTGCTGTAAACATATTCTATCATTTTCCTTCTGTAATCCTGCATTTGAGCAATAGTTACATTAGGCGAATAATTATGATAGCACTGAAAATTATCTACGTGAATAGTTGCACTTTCGCAAAGAAACGGAAGATAATCAATTAATTTATCGAATTGTTTCTTAAACAGACCCGATTCCCAATAGCCTTTAAAACAAGTTTTGTAGCACGCTTTTCCGTTATATTTTTCAATAGGATCAGGTTTTGCGTTTTTCTTTCTTATAAGTGCATTGTTTTTCTTAAACAAGTCAAATGACTCAGCGTCGTCGTATGCGTCATTAAAATTTATATGAAGACTTATTACTGAGTTATATTTCTTTGCCTGCTCATAAAGCCAAATCAGACTTTCTTTAGCAGATTTATCTTCTTTTCTTTTAAGCGCTTTGTTCACTTCAAAAAAGTCGGGATATTTGTCGTCGTGACCATTATACTGCCATCCGACCAAATAATATATTTTTTTAACATACGGTGTCATAGCATCCACTTTTTTTATACAATCAAGCGCCTGTTCAAAAGTCATAAGTACATGACTTTTTGATGTGTCGTCCTTTTCAGGATAAGAAAGTCCCAACTTCATCATCATACACTTTGTATAGTCATAGTGGTAGTTATACACATTATTTAATTTATAAACCATATTTCCCACCTCAGAAATAATGTTAACAGCTTAATGGTAGCATACGAAACTTTGCAATTCTTTCAAAAAAACGCTTTAAAGTTTAGAAATACAATCACAAAAAACTGTGCGAATAAATTTCGCAGAATATCTAAATTTCATGAGCTTTTTTCTAAAGTTAATACAATTATAAAACGATAAAATGAAAATGAGGTGAAAATTATGAGAAAAATCAAGCTAAAAAAAGCCTGCTGTTTTATACTTGCGGGTATTATGGTTGGAGTAATTTTTTCAGCTTGTAACAGAAATAAAGATACGGTTTCTCCAGATCCGGAATACAAAAATAAACTTGCAGCTTACCAAATATGGGAAAACACACCAAAAACAGCAATTCCTCAATATCAAATTTACAATATGGTACATTCTTTCTTAAGCGAATGTCAAATCACAAATTCCAATGCCGTCTCTAAAAATAACAAAATCAGAAAAGTATTGTTTCTCGGTTTTGACGGAATGAGGGCGGATGCAGCAGCCCAGCTGCTCACAAACACAAATGAGTTTAACGGTAAAAAAAGCACTACACTTAATACCAGCGCAATTAAAAATGTTTCCGAACGAGGCGGAATTTATTTGGCGTACTGCGGCGGCGAAACATCAACCGAAACAGAACAAACCACCTCCACATCTGCAAGCTGGACAGCCGAGTTTACAGGAGTTTGGGGAAACTTAAACGGTATTAAAACTAATGATGACAGTAAAAACATGACACATAAAACTTTTATGCTTGAATATGCAGAAAAAGGATTAGATACTTGTATTGCATTTGACTGGGATCAGTATTTTGGCGTAAACATAAAAGAAGAAGTAAAGTACGTAATGGAAAGCGGAAATATACCGATGACTTTTTGTGATACAGATAGGGAAAAGAAATGCGAACTTAAAGATGCATACGCTGAAAGTCTTGATTTGTATAACTTCGTTGCCCCTGAAACTCCTTCACCGTCTGCACCGTATGACTCCGGAATACGCGACTGGGTAATAGCCCAAATTGATAACGGAACAGATATTGTATGCGCAATATTTCATAATGTCGATACAGCAGGTCACACCTATGAGTTTTCAATCAGTAATTCACACTATATGAATAGTGCATACTCATGTGACAAATCTGCATATGACATTATACAAATTATTCAAGAAAGAGAAAAACTTTATAACGAAGAATGGCTTATAATTATGGCAAACGACCACGGAGGAATAAATCAGGGCCACGGTGAGCAGTCAGACGAAGAAAAATTTACTTGGATAGCTACAAACTACAAATTTACAGATGATATTTTATCAAATAGATAACTTAAGGAGTAAGCATTGATGAAAAAAAGAAAGGCATTAAAAATCATCAAGAAAAGCATTTGCATTTTTCTTGTTTTATCTATTACGGTTCTAACAGCACTGTTTTTCCCTCTAAACGGAGAAAAACATATTGAAATTTGGAGCGCAGATAAACAATTTGATATAAATAAAATTCAAACCGTGGATAAAACGAGAAATGATTTTAAAATTCTTATGTTTACAGACACTCAACTTTGGTCAGATCTATCTGTTAACAGCAAATGCTATAAAGAAATGGACACTCTTGTTGAAAAAACCAATCCTGATTTAATCGTTCTTCCGGGTGATAATTTGTCGGCTTTAGCAAGCAGATTTTCAATATACAATTTTATAGATCATATGGATTCTTATAAAATTCCTTGGGCGCCCGTATTTGGCAATCACGACGCTGAAATTCCCACAACCTCAAAGAACTGGCAAGCAGATTTATATGCTAAATCCGAATACTGTCTAATGGAAAAAGGACCGTCAAATCTTTGGGGGTGCGGTAATTATGTTATAAATATAACAGAAAACGGATTTCCCGTTTATACACTGTTTATGTTTGATAACAGTGAATACACCGAATATGAAAATGGTGAAAAAAGTGAAATTTGGATGAGTTACGATCAAATTGCTTGGTATGAGTGGAATGTAAAAGGAATAACTAAGGCTTGCGGAAAAACCGTTAATTCAATGACCTTTTCACATTTTGCTTTTCCCGAATTCAAAAACGCCATTGAAAAATACGCAATTAAAGAAGATGACGGCAGCTACACAATTCCAGAAGAATACGGTTATGGATACTGCGATTACCTACCAGGAACATCTCCTGTAAATTCCGGCTTTGTTGATAAATGCAGGGAACTGGGCTCAACAAAGTATATTTTCTGCGGTCATGACCACGAAAACAATGCAAGCATTACAGTTGACGGAATTACATACTCATACGGGCTTAAAACAGGCCCCTCCCCTATTCCTTGGAACCACGCCGAAGAAACCGGCGGCACTCTTATAACATTAGTCGGAGATGAAGAAAATCAAAGCATTAATGTTGAAAATATAGTGATAACAAAAAACTCTAATTTTAAGGAAAAATAGAATGAATATAACAATAAATACTCATCACACACAGATAAGTGATGGCGATTTTAACTACTCAAACATAAAAAGCTCCTATGGGGTAAATACTCTCTATTTTACCAAGGACTCAACGCCTTATACTATTGTGGCAGGTGAAATGCATTTTGCCCGCTTGCCACACAGACGTTGGAAAGATACGCTTCTTAAAATGCGTGACTGTGGAATCAACACTGTTTCAAC
>CALWVQ010000011.1 GCA_944385025.1 uncultured Eubacterium sp. | reverse complement strand
AAGAACAGCAGGGCTTAAAAGCGGATATTCCCGAAATGGAACGCTATCTCGAAACGGAAACGGACAAGACCGAGAGCCTGCAAAAATTCATTGACAAGGTAAAGAAGATAACCGAACTCAAGGAACTCACGCCAGAACTGATACACGAATTTATCGACAGGATTATCGTGTATGCACCGAGATACCTTGACGGAAAGCGTGTTCAGTTGATAGACATTTACTACAACGGCGTAGGGATTTTAAGGGAACTCAGTCCCGAAGAAATGGAAGAAGCGTTTAGGGAACACTTAGAAAAGCGGGAACGCACCAAAGCAAAAACGGCATAGACACAAGGCTGCACCGCTTCAACACAACAATTTTTCATTTAAGATACAAAAGCCTTGGGGCACCTTCCTTACCGAGGGTGCCCCTACGAAGTGCCTTTTTTGTTTTCAAATATCACGTTTTCAACTTAAAATCTTGCAAAAATATTATCAATATGATAAATTGAACTTGTAGTATTTTTGCTGACAGCGGGGTATTCTATGAAGATTACGTTTATGGGTGCAGGAAGCACCGTATTTGCCAGAAATATTATAGGCGACTGCCTTTGCAGCGAAGTTTTGCGTCAGTCGGAATTTGCACTTTATGACATTGACGCCAAAAGACTTGATGAAAGTTATCAAATACTTACTCAAATGAATAAAACAATGGGCGGATATGCCAGAATTTCAAAGCATTTGGGTGTGGAAAACAGGAAGTCTGCTTTAAAGGGCGCAGACTTTGTTGTAAATGCCATTCAGGTTGGCGGATATGAGCCTTGTACGGTTATAGATTTTGAAGTGCCTAAAAAATACGGCCTGCGTCAAACTATCGGCGATACTTTGGGCATAGGCGGCATTATGCGCGCGTTAAGGACAATTCCGGTTATGGAGGATTTTGCCAGGGATATGCAAGAGGTTTGTCCCGACGCTCTGTTCCTTAACTATACCAATCCTATGGCTATGCTTACGGGATATATTCAAAGATATGCTTTTCCAAATACAGTGGGTCTTTGTCATTCTGTTCAGGTTTGTGCAGAAACTATACTTAACAGTCTTGATATGAGTGAGTATGTTGAGGGGCATAAGGAGCTTATAGCAGGTATAAATCATATGGCGTGGCTTCTTGAAATTAAAGATAAAAACGGCAACGACCTTTATCCCGAAATCAGAAAGAGGGCTCACAGTAAGCTTATTAATGATAAAGATTTTGATGACCAAGTAAGGTTTACTTATATTGAGCGTTTAGGTTATTACTGCACCGAATCAAGCGAACATAATGCAGAGTATAACCCTTGGTTTATCAAAAAAAATTATCCCCAACTGATAGATCGGCACAATATACCTCTTGACGAATACCCCAGAAGATGTGTAAATCAAATTGAAAAATGGGCAAAAGAGCTTGAGGAAATTAAAAACGGAGCCGCCAAGGAACATACTCGTTCAAAGGAGTACGGCTCAAGAATTATGGAAGCTGTTGTTACAGGAAATCCATATAAAATCGGCGGCAATGTTCTTAACACTAATCATCTTATCAGTAATTTCCCTGAAGAATCCTGCGTGGAGGTTTCCTGTCTTGTAGACGGGCTGGGTATCCACCCCACAAGAGTCGGTCAGCTTCCTACAGCCTGTGCCGCTCTTAATATGACGAATATTAACACACAGCTTATGACTGTTGAGGCGGCAAGAAGCAGAAAACGTGACGACGTTTATCTTGCAGCTATGCTTGACCCTCACACAGCAGGAGAACTTGATATAGACACAATAGTAAAAATGGTTGATGAGCTTATTGAGGCTCACGGCGACTATCTTCCGGAGTTTAAGTAATATGAAAATTGAAAAAGTAAATTTTGAATGTTTTAGAGATAACTTGAAAATCAGAGGAGTTATTTATAAGCCTTGCGGCAACAACTTAAAAATAATTATTGTATCCCACGGTTTTATGGCAAATATGATGACCACAAAATATTATGCACGTCATTGGGCAAGAATGGGATACTGTGCATTGGCTTTTGATTTTAACGGCGGCGGTATCGGCAGTAAAAGCAGCGGCAAGACTACCGATATGTCTGTTTTTACAGAGGTTGAGGATTTAAAAGCGGTAATAAATTATGCAAAGTCACTGCCTTATACCGATGAAAACAGCGTTACTCTTATGGGCTGTTCACAGGGCGGATTTGTCAGCGCAATTACAGCGGCACAGCTTCAGGATAAAATAGAAAAGCTGATACTTTTCTATCCTGCACTGTGTATTCCCGATGACGCAAGAAGCGGTAAAATGATGTTTGCAAAGTTTGACCCTAATAATATACCGCAGCGTATACCCTGCGGACCGATGACTTTGGGAAAGAGATATGTTCAGGACGTTGTTGATTTAGACCCCTATCAAATAATAACCCGATACAAAGGACCTGTTTTGATAGTTCACGGCACAAGTGACGCCATTGTTAATTTAGACTATGCAGTAAAAGCTCAAAAGCTTTATGAAAACAGTAAGCTTGTTATTATTGAAAAGGGAACCCATATGTTTGTGGGCAGGGCAGATAAAAAAGCTATAAAAGCTGTTGAAAAATTTTTATAACAATAATAAACGCCGCAGGTTAACACTGCGGCGTTTTTGTTTGTCTGACAGAAAGCTCAACGGCTTCCTTCCCTGTTATGTGAGATGGTGTTATTTCTATACAACACATAGTGTCAATAAATTTACTTATTTCTTTCTCTATAAATTCTCTGTCAGGATTGTATTTAAGGCCTAAAGCAGTTACAGCTTGTTCTGTTTTGTCCTTTTCATTCAAAATTTCAGCTTTGCCGAAAACAACTGCGCTTCGGTAAAGAGTGGTGAGCTTTTCTGCAAAAACCTCATCGCTGTCTATAACACAAAACGACACCTTGTTATTTGCTTTAATGGCATCAATTTTGTGACCTTCTTTTGCACAATGAATGTAGATCTTACCGTTAAAGTATACATAGTTTACGGGAACAGTGTAGGGAAAGCCGTTGTCACCGTTTACTGCAAGTATGCCTGTTTTTCCGTTTTCAAGAATTTCAGATACCCTTTTGTCAGAAAGCTGCTGTTTGCTGCGGCGCATAGGTCGAAACATTTTAATCACCTCGTTTATCTTAATTAACATTATACAGCAAAGCCGCCGGTATATCAATCGGCGGCTTTATACTGAATTATTTTAGAACAACAGTTGTAATACTCTTTGCAGGAATGTGGATTATGCTGTTTTGTGTACTGCAAGACTGATATTTTTCAAGGTCACGGTTTTCGTCGGTTACATATGTTTCAATATTATCATATGAATTTCCGAAAGTAGTAAATTCGTCTGTATCTGAGTTGTTAATATAAACTACTACAATTGAGCCGTCTGGGTTTTGATACGCTGTTTGTTCAATGTAAGAGTGTTTGTCCACCCCTGAACTGCTTCCGTTTACCCAAGGATAAGTTGTTTCTGTGGTGAGATTTGCACCGAAATTGCTGCCTGTAGTTACTTCAACTCTTACGGCGCCTTCCTGAATAAATCTTGCAAAGTTACCCATTGCCCACAGTCTTTTTGAAACCTGAATATCATCGGGGTTGTTGTAGTCAACGTATATCAAACCATCAGGGTACACACCGCCTGCACAAGCGACCCACCAGTCCCATTCCACTGCGTTAAGGATAGTCAAATCCTGGTGCATAATATCTGCAAGAGCAAGGGCATAGTCAATAGTCATACCGTTTGTATTTCCGCCTTCTGCCTGAATGTGACCTAAAACGTTAGTGTTTTGGTCATTGGTCATCTGACAGTATTCAGTACATTTTACTTTTTGAATAGCGCTGTAATCACTGCCTGAAATATCGCTTGCAGCCTGTTCTCTGTCACTGGTACTTGCCCAATATGAATGTGTGTCAAGAGCGTTGCAGTAACTGCGTATATTATTGTTATAAGATGCGTAGTCATTGCCTATAAATCCCCAAACTGCTTCTTCGCTGGAGAACATATAAGGAAGATAGTTGTCCCAATGGGAAGAGTGGTTAAGCTGGGCACATTCCCAAACAGAAAGCTCCACCTTACCGTTAAGGCTGCTGTTTTGAAGAGTTGGAACCATATAGTTATTGTAGAAATTTCTTAAAGGTTCGTATTCAAATCGAGCGCCTTCCTGACCTGCATTGCCGTATGAGTCAGCCGCCCAGTCCCATTCAGGCTCATTTACAGGCGAAACACACGTAACGTTGTAGCCCTGGTCAATAAAGTGTTCTGCACAGTTTACAACATAGTTTGCAAAAGCCTGATAATTGCTTTCATCAAGATTTGAACTTACGCCGTTGCTGCAGTAACCAAAGCCGTTTTTAGTGATAACCGTTGGGGCAGAATTTGAAAAAAGTGTTACTTTGAGGTCGTTATTTGCCTTTTGAGCTGATGCAAGAACCTTTTGAGCCGCCTCGTCTGCGCTCCAATCGTAAGTGGAGGCATCATTTATATCGCTGTTTTCGTCCAAAAAGTCCTCTGCGCTTCTGCGCCAATCGGCAATATGTGTATCCCCGTTTGAACCTCCGCCCAAATTGTATCTGTAAATATCAAGACCTGCGCCGGTATCACCGTATAAAAGCTCGGTTACAACGTCTATTTTGTCTTCAGACCATCTTCCTATGTCCTGAGCCCACCAAGCGCCCGATGCACCGAATCCTTCGATAGTCTGGTATTTTTGGTTGGTGTTGATAAATGTTTCTTTTCCTGTTACGTCGAGCATTTTTGACTCATTGTCAATCAGGAAAAAGTCTTTGGCATTAATATAACCGTCCTTATACACGTCAAATTGTGAATCATAATTTGATTGTTTATATGGCGCGGTATTCTCGTCTGTACTTATGGCGTTTCTGAAAAGACTTAGCAGGTATATTGCATTTACTTTCAGATTATTGTCTCCGCATCTGGAACAGATATATGTAAAAAATCCGTTGCCGGTTGAGGTTGCCTTAGAATAATCGTGACCCAAAGCATTTGTATAACTATCGGTAGTTTCTCCTGCATCAAGGCAATTTGCACACGAATGAATTGTATATCCCTGTTGCGTACAAGTTGGAGGAATAACAGTATCTATAATTGTATGCTGGTCATTTAAACAATAGTAATACCAATTGTAGCCGTTATCTTTTCCTGCTTTAAAAAATGATTTGGCGTTTTCATTAGGAACTCCGTAAAATCTTGCATAGTCTGTTTTGCCGAAAGCGTTTGCCTCATAGGTAGAGCTTGGGGATTCAAGAGTTACATAATTGAAATTTGTATTGTTAAATGCATTTTCACCAACGTTGGTAACATTTGAAGGTAAATTGAGCCAATAGGTTGAATTTACACAGTTGTAAAAGGCATAATCTCCTATTTCCAATGTACCTGATGCGGTTTCATTGTTGAAGATAACTGTGTTGAGATTAAAACAGTTTTCAAATGCGTTGTTTGCAATGGTATAAGAGCCGTTTACATCATTGAAACTTATGTCTTTAATCAGATAGTTGTAATTTTCACTCTGCCAGGGTATAGAATTCATATTTCCGCTGTTTGAAAAACTCAACTTGAAATCATCAGTACTGAAATTATATGACAGGTTTGAGTTACAATCTCCTGAAAGAGAACCTGAATAACCCAAATTGTTTGAACTACACCAGTTTTGAAGTGATGAAGTTACATTGTTGTCACGAAAAGCACAGTTTCCGGAAACGCCGTTAAGGGCGTTACTGCCCGCCGCTGTCATAGTGCCGCTGTCCCAAATTACAGTTTTTAAATTGTTACAGCCGGAAAATACGTTTGCGTCAAGTTGTGTGTGTTCAGCGCCCACGTAAACCTGTTCAAGAGAAGAACAACCGCTGAATAAGCCGTCAGGAATTTTTGTGCTGTAATTGTCGGTCTTATTTCCGTTTGGCAAAATTGCCCATTTCAAATTACTGCAGCCTGAAAATATTTCTTTATAATACCAAAAGCAGTTTCGCGGAAGCTCAACTCCCGTTAATGCAGTGCAATTTTTAAAACAACAGTCGCCTACAGTATCTACCGTATCAGCAAAACTTACCGATGTCAGATTGGTACAATCATAAAACCAATATGCACCTATTTGAATTACACCGTCCTGTATAACAACGGATTTAATACTGCTTCTGTTATTGTACCACGGAGCTCTTGACCAAATATCACTTGTGTAATCATCTCCGCGTCCGTTTCCGCCATCTTTTACAGAAATGGTAAAAACTCCGGTGTCGTTGTCAAGCACACAAGTCAGTCCGCCGCTGGTGTAAGTGCTTGTAGCGGCTTTGGCATAGAATGATGCTCCTGTAATACTTGAAACAAGTACTGCTATGCACAATGCCGCACTTAAAAGTTTTTTAATTTTTTTATTCTTCATTTGTGTAACAGCCCCTTACAAATTATAGCAAAGTTATTTTATTACATAAAATACCGAATTTCAACTTTTTTCTTAAATTTGGTAATAATATACATATATTAAATTCAGCACAGAATATTTAATTGGAAAATATATAAAAAAAGCAGACAACACTTTAATAGTTGCCTGCTTCAACTCTATTCTTCTGTAATCTTTAAAGTGGATAAACGGCCTTTTTCGCAATCATTTGTCTTGTGCTGATATGTAAGAATGTACTTCTGACCGTTTGTTTCTACAATATTGATAAATAAATCTGGCGCTTCTAACACGATAGTTGAGTCGCAGTCATCGTACAAAGCCTGTGTCTTTACAGTGATAGTATTATCTTCTGTGTTTACACTTTCCACTGTTGCACTTGTTAAGGTAGTGGAAGTGTAATTTGCCTGATTTATGACATAACCTAAACTAAGTCCCATTACAACAACTAAAACCAAACCGAAAATTAAATCTTTCTTATTTTTAAAATCCGATTTTACAGTTGATTTAATAGTGGCAGCAAGCCATATAAATGTTGCCGCTAAACAAAGATATGGGATTACGGCAGATATTTCGTGAACGGTGTAACTAATCACTGTGTAGATTCCGTAAAATGCGAATTCCTCTTCCACTAAATAGAAGAACCACAAAATAAGAACAACAGCTAAACCGATAATTCGTTTTGCAGTTTTATTCATAATTCTTCCTCCTCAATTTTTGTTGCGCCTGTTATGTCCATTTATATTATTACATAACTTGTTAAGTTAGGCAATAGTAATTCGCATTCTGGAAAAATGGTATAAATAATTTTTATTCCTTATTTCTTTTTTAGTTTAGTGCGCCAAAGGCGTTTTTGCTGACACTGTTTCTATCCCACCGCTTTCTGTATCGCTATAAATAGTGTGCAAAACCGTTTTATTTCGAATGCTTTGTATGGCGCCTTCCTGCTTCAATTCTGTTTGATAATAAAAAATAAGGAGCAATACCTAAAGGTATCACTCCTTATTTGGTACGCCGGAAGGGATTCGAACCCCCGACCTTTTGGTTCGTAGCCAAACACTCTATCCAACTGAGCTACCGGCGCATATTTATCAAGGCACAAGGCTTTTGTGCCTTGATACTATAACACATTAGAAGTTAAAATGCAATACTTTTTTGCAATTTTATGACGGATTATTTGACAGATACTCCTCTAAAATATTGCCTGCAAGTTCAACTAATTCGGCGCAGGGGCGCTTTTTATAGTACTGCTTTGTTCGTTTTTCGGGGGTGGGGTCGTCAGCTCCTTTTATATCTAATCCCAAAAGCTCACGACATACGAAGGTTCCGTTTTCCTCGCTAAACTTTCCTGCGACATGTTGGACTCTTTTGTAAATATCACCTTTTTCTTCATCATAAAGGGCAGATATGACAAATGTCATTCCCGATACTGCACCGCAAACTTCTCTCATTCGTCCCATTCCGCCGCCGAATCCGATTGTCAGGCGCTTTACCTGTTCTATATCCATTTTCATTTCCTCTGAAAACGCCATTGCTACTGACTGGGAACAGTTGTAACCCTGCATAAAATAACTTTTTGCAAGTTCTCCTTTCATCATACAGCCTCTTCTCCCGCCGCTGTTTCACTGGGAGCTTCTGTTGTGGGAACAGGAGAAAACTGAGCTGAATAACTTACGTTTTCGTTTGCCGTAAATGTATAAGTGGTGCTGTTGCTTACTTTAACTCCGCTTGAGTACCAACCGTCAAATACATAGCCGTTGTCGGCAGTAGCAGTCAAAGTAACTTTTTCGCCGTTGTCAAACTGACCGCCGCCGCTTACTGTTCCGCCGCCGCTGCTGCTTACATTTATATACCAAGTAGTAACAGTGGTTTTTTCGGTAGTATTTTCAGTGGTTGTTTCTGTTGTTTTTTCAGTAGTTTTTTCGGTAGTGTATTCTGTTGTCTTTTCTTCAGTAGTGCTCTGTGAGGTGGAGACAGAGGAACTTTCCGTTTCATCTTCCTTTGATTTGCTTTGGGCTACTACTATAATTGATGCTACGATAGCAATAAGAACTACCACCAAAATAGAAATTACTATAATGCTTTTTTTGTCTTTGGGGTCCTTTTTATCCTGAGCATTTACCTCTTTAGCCGGTTGCTGTTGGATTTCAGGTACGGTATCAGTATTTGAATCCGTTTCTTGTACTGCATTAAAAGTTTGAGTCTTGTCGTCATTTATTACTTCGTTCTCGTCGTACAGAGGTGAACCGCAGGTTTCGCAGATATACCTGTTGTCGTCATTATATGTTCCGCAGTTTTTACATCTCATACAATTAATACTCCTTGAAAAATATAAAATATTAAAATTCGGTTACAAGCATTATATCACAGCTGTTAATAAATCTCAACAAAATATCTGTTAAAATACACTTTATCAAAAAATATTATGCGGATTTTTAAAAATTCTATTGACATTTTGTGAATTTTAATATAAATTTTATATGTAATGTTTTGCGAAGGTGATTCGTATAATTTTGAAAGGGGAATCCTGAAATGAATAAGTATGTGAAGAAAGGCTTGAGTCTTGCTCTTGCAGTTGGTCTTATTGCAAGCTCATTTGCAGGCTGTGCAAAGATTAACTATGTTACTGACGGAGCAATCCAGGCTATTTATGAAATTAAAGACGGCAGCTGGCTTGAGACTGACGAGGAAGAGGGCACAGGCGAGGACGATCCTGTTGTTATCGACACTCTTAAACCTGGTACATACGGCGGCGTAGAATTTAATGACCTTGAGGACGTTGCCGCTTACTACAAAGAAGCTTACGACTATACAAAGTCTCTTACAGCTAAATATATCGACGGCGATGGAAATACTGTTGAGTATTACAAACTCCTTGGTGAAGAAACTCTTGACGTTGGTGACGTTATGATTGACGGCAAAGCTAACGCTGTAATTAATAACCTTGTTCCTGGTATTGTTAACACAATGTTTGCTCCAAGCGTTTACGGTCTTGTTCCTTGCTATAACAGAGATCCTAACCTTGATAACAACCTTGAGGACGATACACGTAAGGCTGACCACGACTTTAGAACATCTGCAGTAACTGCTGACGATATTCTTGCAGCTAACGTAACAGATAACGGCGACGGTACTATCACAATGGTAATTCAGCCTAAGAAGGGCGAAATGAGTACTCGTGGTGATGACTCACAGGGTCGTTTCTTTGAGGTTCTCGGTGATATCGGCGGCGTAGTTGCAGGTATTGATATGGTATCATTTGAGCAGGGCACCGCTGAAGAAAACGTACTTGTTACATACAAGGGCGGTACTGTAAAGGTTAAGATTGATACTGCTACTAAAGAAGTTCTTGAAGCTGACTATACAATGATTGCAAACGTTGCTGTAAACCACGCAACAATCGCAGTTATTAAGGATAAGAGCGCTTCTCTTATCATTACTTACACAAACCATTACCCAGCATCTGACAAATACCTTATGGATTCAAGACAGATAAAGAGAGCTTAACTATTATTTAACTTACAAAACCTACCGATTTTTCGGTAGGTTTTTTTATGAAGTTTTGTGGAAATATTGTTAATAAATTAACTGTTGATAATAGCTCGTCTATGTTGTATAATTAGTATACTATTTTTTATAGGAGAAAATTTATGGAAAAAATGCCTAATATGGATTATGATGCCGATGAGGTAATCAATGAATTCAAAGAAAAAATTAAATGGCCAAAGGAAAAAGAGGTACAGGCTGTTGTTGCTCCGGGCAGAATGCCCCTGAGAATATTGCTGTCACTTCTTATTACTGCGGTTGTGGGTGCGGTTGCATATTATATGATGCTTCCTGCTCTTAACATTCACGACATACAGCTTTATACCTATCTTATTCTTCTTGTTGTTGTGTTTATGGGCTCTTTTGCCTTAGTGTGCAGAGCAAATAAGAAGATTGAACGCAAAGAGTATGTCAAGAAAAAATCTATCGTGCCGGTAATTATCATTGCCGTAATACTTGTATTTATGGCAGTTGGTTATATCGCCGGCGTAACATTGTTCAGAGCCCAGTCTTACAGCCAGCTTATGACAATAGAAGACGGTGATTTTGAGGCTGATTTTGACGAAATAAGCTACGACAAGGTTCCTCGTGTTGACGCACAGCGTGCTTATACTCTTGCCGATCAGCAGTTAGGCTCGTTAAGCGAGTACAAGAGCCAGTATGTAGTATCTGCATCATCAACACAGATTAACTACAACAACACCCCTGTTCGTGTGGCTTATCTTGAGTATGCAGACGTTTTCAAGTGGCTCAATAATACTAAAGACGGTTTACCCGCTTATATGCTTATTGACCTTGTTACTCAAAAGGTAACTGCTATCAACTGCGTGGAGAAGTTTGGCGAGGGAATTAAATATTCACCCACAGAACTTTTCAACGAAAAGCTTTACAGACATTTGCGCTTCCAGTATCCTACCGAGCTTTTGGATACACCTAACTTTGAAATTGCAGACGATCAGCACCCGTACTGGCTAACTCCTGTTCTTGATAAGACTATCGGTCTTTTCGGCGGTACCGACGTTAAAGGTGCAATCGTAACTGACGCACTTAACGGCGAAAGCCAGTATTACGATATTGAACAGATTAAAACTGACGAGGCTTTGAGCTGGATTGACGTGGTTTACAGCGAATCACTTATTATCGAACAGTATAACTACTACGGTAAGTTGAAAAACGGTTTCTGGAACTCAATTATCTTCCAAAATGACGTAAATGTTGCTTCGGTAGGCGCAGGTAATATTGCTATGGATGACGACGTGTGGGTATATACAGGCGTTACTTCATCTGAAAGCGACGCTTCGAACTTTGGTTTTATCCTTTGTAATCAAAGAACTAAAGAAACAAGATATTACGCTAACGGCGGTGCTATTGAAGGTTCAGCACAGCAGTCTGCTCAGGACGCTGTTCAAAACTATGGATATATGGCAACTTTCCCAATCCTTTTAGGTATTGACGGCAACCCAACTTACTTTATGTCACTCTACGGCGACGGTAATACCGTTAAGGGATACGCTTTTGTAAGCCTTGAGGATAAGACGGTAGTAGGCACAGGACTTCTTGACGTAGCAAAGAGCGACGCAGGCGCATTAAACAGCGCCCTTGAAAGTTATATTGACGCCCTTGAGGAAAAAGGCGTTGCCGATAATGTTGACAGAGAGGACGTTATTGTTGACGAGGATGAAATTCAAGGTTCCAACAGCACCGATATAACGGAAACTCCTGATACTGAAGAAGAAACTTCAACACCTGATACACCCGTCTCAACAGACACGTCTGTTACAGGTGAGGTTACAGATATTAAAACATCTGTAAACGACGGAAATACTGTTTACTATCTCCAGATTGACGGTAAGTATTACTACATCAAGGTTACAGACGCTATGGATGTTCTTCTTGTTTCAAAGGGAGATACGGTAACTGTTGAGTTTGAAAATAACGATGACACGTTTGTTCCTGCAACATCACTTAAAAGATAATTTTTATAAAGAGCTGTTCGCCGAACAGCTCTTTTTGTTTGATTTAGACTTTAGTTTGTGTTATAGTATCCCTTGAGGAAAACAATATGAAAATAAGAAACGTAAATATAGAAAATTCAATATGCCTTGCTCCTATGGCGGGGATTGCCGACAGAGCTTTCAGGGAGCTTTGCGTCAATTACGGCGCAGGCTATGTGGTAAGCGAAATGGTGTCTGCCAAGGGCTTTACTATGGGCGACAAGAAAAGCCGCCTTTTGCTTACTTTAGGCGAAGAGGAGCACCCTGCGGGAATTCAGCTTTTCGGTGATGATCCGTCGGTTATGGCGCTGGCAGCCGAAAGATGTCGGGAATTTAAGCCTGATATTATTGATATAAATATGGGATGTCCCGCTCCGAAAATCGCTATGAACGGCGGCGGAGCAAGCTTGATGAGAAAACCCGATTTGGCAGGCGAAATCGTAAAAGCGGTCGCTGCGGCTTCAAATGTTCCCGTAACCGTAAAAATACGCAAGGGCTGGGATGATGACAGCGTAAACGCTGTCGAAATTGCCCAAATAGCCGAAAAAAACGGCGCAAGCGCAATAACGGTACACGGCAGAACAAGAGTTCAGATGTATTCGGGAACTGTGGATTACGATATTATCCGTCAAGTTAAACGGGCAGTTGACATTCCTGTAATAGCAAACGGCGATATTACCGACGAGCAGTCGGCTGCAATAATGTTTGAAAAAACTAACTGCGACGGTATAATGATAGGCAGAGGAGCCTTGGGCAATCCTTGGATATTCAGACGGCTTAACGCCTATTTTACAGAGTGCCGCGTTTTACCCGAAGTAAGTGTAAATGAAAAAATGGTGGTTATGCTCAGACATATTCAAAAAATAATCGAGTATAAGGGCGAGTATACTGCAATGCGAGAGGCAAGGCATCATGCCGCTTATTACACAAAGGGACTTCGGGGAGGAGCTGCATACCGAAAGGAAATCAGCGCCTTTGAGCATTTTGAACAGCTTGAGGAATTAGCATATAAAATTGCAAAGGAAAATGAATAATGATTTTAAAAAACTGTACCTTTTATAATGAGGTTTTTGTAAAAGAATTCGGCGATATAAAAATTGAAAACGGAGTAATTAAAGAGATAGGTTATTTTAACGAGGATGGTATTGATATGAGCGGCAAAATTATTTTGCCGGGCTTTATAGATATTCATATCCACGGGGGAAACGGCGGTGATTTCTGCGATTGCGACAAATCTTCTCTTGATAAAATTACGTCTTATCTTGCCAAAAGGGGCGTTACCTCCTGCCTTGCTACTACAATGACTTTGCCTGTTGAAAGGCTTAAAAAAATTGCCGGATTTACTGCTGATTATGCCGAAAATCAAAAGTCAGGCTCAAAAATAGTTGGTATAAATCTTGAGGGCCCCTATATTTCTATGGCAAAAAAGGGCGCTCAAAACGGCGATTTTGTTGCAGCAGGAAACGCAGATGACGTTAAGCAAATTTTTGACGAAAGCAGGGGTATGGTAAAAATAATTACAGTTGCGCCCGAGGCTTTTGAAAGTGATGAATTTATAAAGACAGTGTCACAATTTTGTACAGTTTCCATAGGTCACTCCTCTGCCGACGCAGACGAATGTGCCAAAGCTGTTGACTGCGGTGCAACCCACGCAACTCATCTTTATAACGCTATGACCCCTATGACCCACAGAAACGCCGGCATAGTCGGTACTGTTCTTGACAGGGAAAACGTAACCTGCGAGATTATCTGCGATACCGAGCACGTGTGCCCTGTTGTTCTTCGCAACACCTTTAAGATTTTAGGGCAGGACAGAGCGGTAGCTATCAGCGACTCAATGAGGGGCGCAGGCTTGGGAATGGGCGAATTTGAGCTTGGGGGTCAAACTGTCTATGTCAAGGACGGCTACAAAGTGGCAAAGCTGGAGGACGGTACTATTGCTGCGTCAATAACCAATCTTTTTGACGAGTTTAAAAATCTTCTTGAAATAGGAATTGATTTTAAAACGGCGCTTAAATCCTGTACTATTAATCCTGCAAGGGTTATAAAGGAGGATGATAAAATCGGCTCAATAGCAGTAAATAAATGCGCCGATTTGATTGTGTGCGACGAAAATTTGAACATTGAAGAGGTTTATATAAATGGAACACGTGCTTAATATCGCCCTTATTGAGCCTGAAATTCCCCAAAATACAGGCAATATTGCCAGAACCTGTGCCGCAACAGGCGCAAGACTTCATCTTGTAGGTCCTATGGGGTTTCAGATTACCGACAAGCAGGTAAGAAGAGCGGGTCTTGACTACTGGGATAAGCTTGATATTACATATTATGACAGCCTTGATGATTTTCTTGAAATAAACAAGGGCGCTGAATTTTATTTCTTTACTACCAAGGCGGAGATTACCCATAGCGATATGGAGTATAAGAACAACGCCTTTCTTGTTTTCGGTAAGGAAACAAAGGGGCTTCCCGAAGAACTTTTAAAAGACAATCACGACAGATGCGTAAGACTGCCGATGAGAGGTATTATCCGCAGTCTTAATCTTTCAAACGCTGTTTGCGTGGGGGCTTACGAGGTTTTAAGGCAGTGGGGTTATCCTGAACTGTCACAAAAAGGAAAATTAACTAAATACGATTGGTAATATTAGTTTTAAAAGGCGGTGTTTTTCACCGCCTTTATTTATAATTGTTTTTTTGCTTTCATATTATTCTATAACAGGTGGTAGTATGAAAATAAAAAATTATGTTTTGCTTATAGTTATGACTGCTTTGGGCGGTATATTGATAGTTTTTTCTCCGTATGCCAAAAACGGCGCTCTTGAGGGACTTGCTTTGGCACAGAATACCGTTATTCCAAGCCTTTTGCCCTTGCTGATAATTTTCAGCTTTATTATGAAAAGTCCCTGCTGTGATGTGCTTTCAAAAGCCTTGGGAGTCATTAGTCAAAAGCTTTTTCGCCTGCCGCGAATTACATTTCCCGCCGTGCTTTTCGGGCTTATCGGCGGTTATCCCACAGGTGCGCTGATGACTCTTCAGCTTCTTGAAAGTGACAATATTGACAAAAAGCAGGCACGCTGTCTTTTGCGATTTAATATGTGCGGCGGATGCGGCTTTATTATAACCGCTGTGGGAAGCGCCGTTTACGGCAGTACAAAAACGGGCGTAATTTTATTTTTTTCAAACGTGCTTTCTGCCTTAACAGTTGGCATTTGCCACTCTTTTAAAAACAGAAAGGAGCAGGATTGCTTTTATTCTTATAACGAAAGTGTAAGCCTTGGCGATGCGCTAAACAGTGCAACATCGTCGTCAGTTAATGCAGTGCTTAATATTACTGCCTATATTGTGCTTTTTTCTGCTTTAAACGGCGTTTTTCACATTCCGCAAAGACTTTTGCCGCTCATGGAAATAACAAACGGCGTCTGCACAGGCGACAAAATACCCATTCCCATTTTATGCGCTTTGCTTTCTTTCGGGGGAGTTTGTATCCACCTTCAGCTTTTGCCCGTGATTTTAAAGGCAGGTATGAGTTACTTTGATTTTCTTCTGTTTAGAGTTATCAACGCTGTTTTGTCCTTTTGTTATGCAAAACTGCTTGTTTTGATTTTTCCTGTGGAGGAGTATGTTTTTTCAAACACCAGCAGTACCGTGGCGCAGTTTTACAGCGTAAACGTTCTTTTGTCCGTGCTGATGATAGGGGGCTGTTTTGTGCTGATAGGTGATTTGCGCTCTAAAATAATTGCGTCCCGTTAATTTGTTAAAAGTATTGACTATTTTAGTAGGTGTGATATAATACATTTCGGCAGTTCGAAACCATCCTGCCGTCAGATGCCGATAGGTTATCTGAAATCAAAACTATGGAGGAAAGGCTTTAGCCGTATTGCGTCCGTAGCGGGCGCTTTTTTTGTTTTATGGAAAGGTACAGTATAATTAAAGAAAAAAATCCTCGTGAGATAGTGCTTCTTCGAGGTAAAGGCTGCGTTTATAAAAAATGCACCTTTTGCGACTATCACACCGACTGCTGTGAAGATGAAAGTGAAAACTTTTTGCTTAATAAAAGCGTTCTTTCACAACTTACAGGCATTTATAAGAATTTGGAGGTAATTAACAGCGGTTCTGTTTTTGAACTGGACGACGGCACTTTAAATCTTATAAAAGAAATTTGCAAAGATAAGGGAATAAAGACAATTCATTTTGAAAGCCACTATCTTTTTGACAGTAAAATTAAAGAACTGCGAAAAGAGTTTGAGGACTTCGATTTAAAAATGAAATTAGGTCTTGAAACCTTTGACTATGATTTCAGAGAAAATGTGCTTAATAAAGGCATTAAGGTAAGAGAGCCTGAAATTATCAGCAAAAATTTTGATGAGGCAAATTTTCTTTTCGGCATAAAGGGTCAAACAGTTGAGTCAATGAAAACAGATATTGAGCTGGGGCTTAAATATTTTGAGCGCATTTGTCTCAATGTTATGTGTGAAAACGAAACAAACGTAAAGCCTGATAAAGAGGTTATAGATTTGTTTTTGAACTGCATTTATCCCGATTATAAGGATAACAACAGAGTAGATATTCTTATAAACAATACTGATTTCGGAGTAGGTGACTGATATGATTAATGAATTACTTTTAGTAGGCTCTGTTGCTCTTATTTTCGGAGCAACACTTCTTTCTTACAAATTTTTCGGCAAAACAGGACTTTACTGTGTTTCCGTTATAGCAACGATTTTGGCAAACGTTGAGGCAACAATACTTATAAACGCTTTCGGTATGGAGCAAACCTTGGGCAACGTGCTTTTTGCCGCAACATTTCTTATCACCGATATTTTAAGCGAGTGCGAGGGCAAAAAAGAGGCAAACAAGGCAGTATGGCTTGGTATTTTCTCTTCTCTTTTCTTCCTGCTTCTCACTCAAAGCTGGCTTGTTTATATTCCCAGTGACAGTAATCTTGAGCTGTTTTCAGCAATTAAAACTGTGTTCTCAAACACACCGAGAATGATTATTTCTTCCCTTGTGGTATATGCAATCAGTCAGCTCTTTGACGTGTGGCTTTATCATAAGTGGTGGGCATTTACAGAGAAAAAATGTGGAAATAAGCGCCGTTTCCTGTGGCTTAGAAATAACGGTTCAACACTTATCAGCCAGATTTTAAATACTCTTTTGTTCACCCTGTTTGCTTTTTGGGGCGTGTACGACGGAAAAACACTTATCTCAATATTCATTTCAAGCTATGTTATCTTCATCTTTACAAGCTTGATTGACACGCCTTTCGTTTATCTTGCAAGAAGAATACACGACAAGGCTGTTAGTAAATAAAACCTTTACTGCGTTTCATTTGAAACGCAGTTTTTTCTTTTTTATAGTTGGAGTTAGACGGTATTTGTGGTATAATATGAGCAAATATGTATATGAGGTAACAGTATGAAATTACTTGTAATCGACGGTAACAGTATAGTGAACCGTGCCTTTTACGGAATTAAACTTTTAAGCACAAAAAACGGCGAATATACAAATGCTATTTACGGCTTTTTAAATATAATGCTGAAATTAAAAGAAGCTTGCCAGCCGGACGCTGTGGCAGTGGCTTTTGATTTGCACGCCCCTACTTTCAGACATAAAATGTACGACGCTTACAAAGCGGGCAGGCACGCAATGCCTGACGAGCTTCGCTCTCAAATGCCTGTTCTTAAAGAGCTTTTGCACAGCCTGGGCATAAAAACTCTTGAAAAAGAGGGCTGGGAGGCTGACGATATTTTAGGCACTCTTGCAAAGGCTTGCAGAGATAACGGCAATGAGTGCTTTATAGCCACAGGCGACAGGGACTCTCTCCAGCTTGCTCACGACGGCGTAAAAGTTCTTCTTGCAAGAACAAAAATGGGACAAGCTGTTACAGACGTTTATGATGAAAATGCAATAATGGAGGAATACGGTGTAACTCCTCAGGAGCTTATACAGGTAAAGGCTCTTCAGGGCGACAGCAGTGATAATATTCCCGGTGTTGCGGGAGTGGGAGCAAAAACAGCCCTTGACCTTATCAGCCGTTTTCATTCGTTGGATTATATTTACGAGAATATTGATGAAATTGATATTAAAGCGGGAGTTAAAGCAAAACTTGAAAAGGATAAGGAAAACGCTTATCTTTCTCTTAAATTAGGGGAAATCAGCACAGAAGCTCCCGTTGATCTCGATATTAACTCATACGTGCCTGAAAGTGTCAATCAGTCAGAGGCAGTAAGGCAGTTTGTAAGGCTTGAACTCTTTTCTCTCATTCCTAAATTTAACCTTGATCCTAATAACACGGCGGTTGAGGAGCAGGAGAGTCAAAAGCCCAGAGAGCTTACACGGCTTACCTGTGTGGACGCCGATTATCTCCTTGACAAAGTTAAAGGAAAAGATACCTATTTTTACCCGATTATTGTTGACGGCAGTGTTACAGATTTATATTTCAGCTTTGACGACGAAATAATCGTTATGCCTTTTGAAACTCCCGAGTTTTCATATTTTGTAAGAAATTTCTTTGAGGATGAAAGCACTCACAAATATTCATATAATACCAAGGAACTTCACAGGCTTGCCTGTAAATACGGCGTGGAGTTAAAGGGCGTTAAGGGAGATTTAATGCTTTCGGCTTATCTTCTCAGACCAAGCGACAGTAATTATGATTTAGAGCATCTTTGCCTTGAGTACAGCGTTTGCGTGCCTGAATTTTTAAATACTTTGGGCGAAAAGGATATAAACGTATCTCTTGCCGCAACGGTAAAGCCTTTGTTTGAAAAATTAAATGTGCTTATTGACGAGGCAAATCAGCAGTCTCTTTTGGACGAGATTGAGCTGCCCCTTTCCGCCGTACTTGCAAAAATGGAATATGCAGGTTTTGAGGTGGACAAAGAGGGCATTGAGCAGTTCGGCAAGGAGTTGGGTGAAAAAATTAACCAGCTTACAAAAGAAATCTATGACAGCGTAGGCTATGAGTTTAATATAAATTCACCCAAACAGCTGGGAGTTGCTCTTTTTGAAGACTTGCACCTGCCCTGTAAAAAGAAAACAAAAACAGGATATTCTACAAATGCAGAAGTGTTGGAAAGTCTTGTAAATCTTCACCCTGCTATATCACAGATACTGGAATACCGTTCTCTTTCAAAGCTTAAATCCACCTACTGCGACGGACTTTTAAAGGTGATTGAAAATGACGGCAGAATTCACACCCGTTTTAATCAGGTGGAAACACGCACAGGCAGAATATCCTCTCTTGAGCCGAACTTGCAAAATATCCCTATCAGAACAGAGCTGGGCAGGGAAATGCGTAAATTTTTCGTGGCAGGACAGGGCAAAAAGCTTGTAGACGTAGATTACAGTCAGATTGAACTGCGTGTTTTGTCCGACCTTGCAAACGATGAAACTATGATTAATGCCTTTAATAACGGCGACGATATTCACACTATTACTGCCTCACAGGTGTTTGATATGCCTGTGGAAATGGTAACTCCTCAAATGAGAAGCAGAGCAAAGGCTGTTAATTTCGGTATTGTTTACGGTATCGGTGCATTTTCGCTTGCCAAAGACATCGGCGTTACAAACAAAGAGGCAAAGCAGTATATCGACAATTATCTTGCAACTTACAGCGGTGTTGACGCCTATATGCACAAAATGATTGACATTGCCAAGGATAAGGGGTACAGCGAAACTCTTTTCCACAGAAGAAGATATTTGCCGGAACTTGCATCGTCTAATCATATGATGCGTGCCTTCGGTGAAAGAGTGGCGCGTAATATGCCTATTCAGGGTACAGCGGCAGACATTATCAAAATTGCAATGGTTAAGGTTGACGCAAGGCTCAAGGCGGAAAATATGAAATCTCACCTTATTTTGCAGGTCCACGACGAACTTATTGTAGAATCTCCCGAAGAAGAGGCTGAAAAGGCTCTTGAAATAGTAACGCAGGAAATGGAAAACGCCTGCAAAATGAAAGTTCTTCTCCGTGCAGACGGAAAGATAGGAAATACTTGGTATGATGCGCATTGATAAGCTGAAAAAGGAATATGTAAACGACGTTTTTGAAATTGAAAAAGCGTGCTTTTCAAACCCTTGGAGCAGGGAAGATATAGCGGCGCAGATTGACTGCCCTACCTCTCATTTTCTTGTAGCTGTTGTAAGCGGTAAAGTTGCAGGATATATGGGACTTCAGATTTTTTCAGGCGAGGGATACGTAACAAATGTTGCTGTTTTGCCGCAGTACAGAGGACAAGGCATTGCAAAAGCCCTTATTTCAAAACAGTTTGAAAATGAAATGGATTTTATCACCCTTGAGGTGAGAGAAAGCAATACCCCCGCAATAAGTCTTTATGAAAAAACGGGATTTGAGAAAATCGGCATAAGACCGAATTTTTACTCAAATCCCACGGAAAACGCCGTCATTATGACAAAATATTTTTAACGGAGAACTATATGGGCAAGAAAGTTAAAAAAAACTACCGAAACACAGAAAGAAAGCATTGACATCATTAAGGAATATCTTAACGAGTATGTGTCGTCTAATCCCGACGCGTTAAGCGTTGAATTTGCAGAGCAAAACACAAAGAACAACGTGTATTTTATAAGCACGGTTTTTTATAAAAATTTTCAGGCAGTCATTAAGTTTGACGGCTATATGTTGTTTTAGGAAAATAACTTTGATATTGCTTTTAAATACGAAAACAGCGAGTATTATTTTTCAATTTATGATATTTTTAATTACTTTGATATAAGCGATTTTGAAACTTATTATTATCAAAACTGCCTCGGTAAAGACAGTATTATTTATGCTCTTGATAAGTTTACAGACCTTGTTTACCGTTATTACAGGGATATTGAAAAGGCGGGCAGTCAGGAAAATCTGCCCTATCTTGTAAATCAGTTTGAAAAGGATAAAGAAAAAGCAAACGGAGAAAGCTGGAAAGAGGATATAAACGACCCTGACGGTTTGGATTTCAGCCATATTTTTTATCTTACAACGTCGGCAAAGAGCAAAGAAAAGCTTATTAAAAGATTGGAGAAATATGACTCCAAGGACAATTTGACGCTTTATGAAAAAAGACTGCTGAAATATCTTAAAGACGGCAATGAAATGGTGGAAACACAGGATATTTCCGAAAAATATGATAAAAAAGTAAGGTCAATTAAGCTAAAGGTTTATTCAATTATAATTGCTTTAGTTCTTATAGTGTATGTTGTTGCCGAACTTGCAGGATTGAGATATTATTTCGGTGACGGATATGTGCCAAGCGAGGACTTTTTAAGCGCAGTAAGCGGTCTTTATTTTCCTAAATTTATGATTGTTCCTGCATTCGTTTTCAGTTGTGCGTTTTTCATTTATGCTTTCGGAAAGAAAATTGTATACAAACTTTGTCCCGATAACGTTAAGTCATACTACCTTACTAACGAGAAAAAAGAGGCTGGGGAAAAGAAAATCGAAAGGTTCGGCAATAAATACATAATTCCCGTAGTTGCTTTGGTAATATCTGTTTTGCTGTTTTTATTCGCAAATATCGGTGTTTCCTTTACAGAGGATTGCTTAAGGGTGCACAAGGCTCCTCTGCTTTTGGAGGAAATAAGCTATGATGATTTAGAAGTTTGCAAGGTTTTAAAATATTATGACGATGATGAAGACAACCTTGTGGATTACGAGGGTAAATGCTATGCTCTTTTATGGGATGACGGATATTACATAATGACTGAATGTGCAGATTTAAGCGAAACTGACAAAGCAGTTATGAAAATTGCAGGTAATAAGCCTATAAAAGAAGTAGAATCAGAGGATGATATTTACAATATGTACGGTTTTTAAGAGGTGAAATATGAAAATACTTGGAATAGAAAGCTCCTGTGACGAAACTGCCTGTGCGGTAGTTGAAGACGGACGAAAGGTGCTGTCAAACGTGGTGGCAACCTCTCTTGAGGAGCATAAGCTTTACGGCGGAGTTGTGCCTGAAATTGCCTCAAGGCGTCACGCGGAAAGTATCAGCGGCGTTGTAAGAGAGGCTCTTGAACAGGCAAATTGCACAATGACGGATATAGACGCCATTGCAGTTACATATGCTCCCGGACTTATAGGCGCTCTCCTTGTAGGAGTTAATTTTGCAAAAGGACTTGCCCTTGCCACAGATACCCCGTTAGTACCTGTTCACCACATACGAGGTCATATTGCGTCTAACTACATTTCAAGCGACGTAAAACCGCCTTTTTTGTGCCTTATTGTCAGCGGCGGTCATTCACACATAGTTGCTGTGAAGGATTATACAGACTTTGAAATTATAGGCAGAACTCGTGACGACGCAGCAGGGGAGGCTCTTGACAAGGCAGGCAGAACTATGGGGCTTGAGTATCCGGGGGGAGTAAGTATTGATAAAATCAGCCCAAACGGCAACGAAAACGCCTATAAGTTCCCCAAACCGAAGGTAACGGGAAGTCCTTATGATTTTTCTTTCAGCGGACTGAAAACGGCGGTAATTAACGCTGTTCATAACGCAGAGCAAAAGGGCGAGAAAATTAATATTCCCGATTTGGCGGCATCTTTTCAAAAGAGCGTTGTGGACTGTCTTACCGACAATCTTGAGAAGGTTGCCAAGGAAAGAGGACTTGATAAAATCGTTATTGCCGGCGGCGTTTCTGCAAATTCAAAACTAAGAAGTCAGACTCAAAAGATATGCAAAAATCACGGATGGAAATTGTACCTCCCCGAATTGAAATACTGCGGCGACAATGCGGCAATGATTGCTTCACAGGGATATTACGAATTTTTGAAAGGCGAAATTGCAGGTGAAAACCTTAACGCATACGCCACAATGCCTATTGATAAAAGTTACAAAACTGATTAATGACATATTGTCTTATTGTAACAAAATAATGAATTTTAGGCAGTTCTATTGAATTTTTGCTATTATTTGGTATAATCTATTTGTGTAATTACCGAAAGGTAAATGATACATTATTACAAACTATATAATAAAAAAGGAGAATAGATGTTATGGAAACAAATCTTACATCAAATAAGTCACTTCTTGATTGGCTTGATGAAAAGGTTGAATTGCTCAAACCATCTAAAATCGTCTGGATTGACGGCTCACAGGAGCAGATTGACGCTCTCAGAGCAGAGGCTTGCTCAACAGGCGAATTGATTAAGCTTAATGAAGAACTTCTTCCCGACTGTTATCTTCACAGAACAGCAGTAAACGACGTTGCTCGTGTTGAGGACCGTACTCTTATCTGCTCAAGAAGTGAAAAGGATGCAGGCCCTACTAACCACTGGATGGATCCTGAAAAAGCATACAAAATGCTTTATGATATTGCAGCAGGTTCATATCAGGGCAGAACAATGTATATTATCCCTTATTCAATGGGTCCTGTTGGTTCTCCGTTTTCAAAAATCGGTATTGAGATTACTGACTCTATTTACGTAGTTCTCAATATGTGCATTATGACAAGAGTCGGCAAGGCTGTACTTGACGTTCTCGGCGATTCAAACGACTGGGTTCGCGGTATGCACTGCAAATGTGACATCGACGCTGAAAACAGATGGATTTGCCAGTTCCCAGAGGACAACACAATCATTTCTGTAAACTCAGGTTACGGCGGAAACGTACTTCTCGGCAAAAAGTGCTTTGCTCTTCGTATAGCTTCTTACCTTGGTAAGAACGAGGGCTGGCAGGCAGAGCATATGCTCATCCTCGGCCTTCAGAAGCCGGACGGCGAAGTTAAGTATATCTGCGCTGCTTTCCCATCAGCTTGCGGTAAGACAAACCTTGCAATGCTTATCCCACCGGAGGGATATCAGAAGAAGGGCTACAAGGTATGGTGCGTAGGCGACGATATCGCTTGGATCAGAAAAGGTCCTGACGGACGTCTTTATGCTATCAACCCTGAAAACGGCTTCTTCGGCGTAGCTCCCGGTACTAACGAGCATTCAAATCCAAATGCTCTTGAATCAACAAAGAAGGGCACAATCTTTACAAACGTTGCTCATAATCTTGATAACAACACAGTTTGGTGGGAAGGTCTTGACAAGAATCCTCCTACAAATGCTGTTGACTGGAAGGGTAATCCTTGGAACGGCGCTGAAAGCGAAGAGAAGGGCGCTCATCCAAACTCACGTTTCACAGCTCCTGCTGTAAACTGCCCTTGCATCTCAAGCGAGTTTGAAAACCCACAGGGTGTTCCGATTTCAGCTATCGTATTCGGCGGCCGTCGTGCAAAGCTTACTCCGCTTGTTTATCAGTCAAAGGATTGGAATCACGGTGTATTCGTAGGTTCAGTTATGGGCTCTGAAACAACTGCTGCTGCAACAGGTGCAGTTGGTGTTGTTCGTCGTGACCCAATGGCTATGCTCCCATTCTGCGGCTACAATATGGGCGATTACTGGAAGCACTGGATTGAAATCGGTGAAACTCTTGATCCTGAAAAGGCTCCTAAGATTTTCAACGTAAACTGGTTCCGTAAGGACGATGAGGGCAACTTCTTGTGGCCTGGATTCGGCGATAACCTTCGTGTACTCGACTGGATTATCGACCGCTGCGAAGGCAAGGTTGACGCTCAGGAAACAGCTATCGGTTACCTTCCTTATGCAAAGGATATTAACCTTGAGGGTCTTGATATGACTGAGGAGCAGCTTGACGCTATCCTTGATGTTGATAAGGACGCTTGGAATGAAGAGCTTAAGGGTGTTGAGGAACTTTATGCTAAGTTCGGCGATACTCTTCCAACAGAGCTTGCTGACATTCTTAACGAGGTTAAGGACAATTTCAATAAATAATTGAAATAATGAAATATTAAAGAGGTGTGATTTTTCACACCTCTTTTTTGTCATAGTATACAAAAAGCCTTGCAGTTATTTGTGTAAACTGCAAGGCTTAAAATATTTATTCAGCTAATGAAAATCTAAATTCTGTTGTAGTTTTGAATTCTTCGTTAGGCTCCACATATTTGAAAGGAAATTGAGGGATATTCAGTGAATTAGGATAAAATTGTGTTTCAAGGGCAACACCTCTTCTAAATGTAACAGGAGAGTCCTTTTTGCCTTGTGTTCCCTCTTTTGACAGCCAGCCGCCGCAGTAAAGCTGAATACCGGGCAAATCGGTCCAAACTTCCAATTTACGTTTGCTCTCTTCGTCAATAAGTATTGCTGCCTGAGCCATTTTTCCTATTTCCTTGTTGTAAAGGCAGTAGTTATTGTCATAGCCTATGCCGTCAATAATTGCCCTGAACGGCTCGTCAATTTTATCGCCGATTTTGTGAAGATGTGTAAAGTCCATCATTGTGCCCTTAACGTCTCCAAGCTCACCTGTGGGAAGCTGATTTTCATCTGTTTCGGTGAACTTATCGGCATTTATCTGCAACAAGTGGTTTTCAATAGTGCTGTCACCCTTGCAGGAAAGATTAAAATATGTATGGTTTGTGGGATTTGCAACAGTTTTTTTGTCAGATAAAACGGTGTAATCAAGTCTTAAAGTGTTATTGTCTGTAAAGGTGTATTTTACAGTCATTGTAAAATTGCCCCCGAAACCGTCCTCCATATCAGGTGAGAAAAATTCAAAAGTAACGCTGTTATCTGTCGTTTCCTTTACATTCCAAATGCTGAAACTGAAACGTCCGCCGCCGTGAAGAGTCCAGGTGCCTTGGTTTTTAGGAGTGTTGTATTCAACACCGTCAACAGTAAATTTACCGTCTCTTATTCTGTTGGCAAATCTGCCTACAAGCAGTCCTTGATAGCCGAGATCGGGATTTGCATAGTGTTTTGGCTCATCAAAGCCTAAAACAACGTCACCTAAAACGCCGTTTTTGTCAGGAACCTTAATTGATTGTATTCCTCCGCCCAAGGTCATAAGGCTTACGCTGGCTCCGTTTTTATTTGTGATGGTGTAAAGTTCTACTTCTTTGCCGTTGTCAAGACAGCCGAATTTTGCTTTATTTATACTCATAAAAGTACCCCTTAACCGTAAAATAATAGTATGATTTAACTGTATTAAGTATAAAATAATATGTAAATTAATTCAATACTTTCTTGACAATCTGTGATAATAAAAGTATTTTATAATAGTAAAACAGTTAAAAGGAGTGACGGCAATGGAAGGTCTTAATTCTTTTTTAACAGGCGTTTTGAGATATGTTTTGCCTGTACTTTCTGTTGTGATTTTAAGCACCTGCGTTATTTCTCTGTTTCGAAACAGACCGAGGCTTCACAAGCTGGCACAGCTTGTTGACCAAAATAACGGCAAGGTGATTGATATTGACCGCTGGGAAACCTCAATCGGCAAAAGCAAGTCAAATGACATTGTTTTTCCTATGCCCAACGTGTCCCGATACCACGCAGTTATTGCAAAAAAGCGTAAGGAATGGGTAATTACCGACACCTTTTCAAAAACGGGAGTAGAGGTAAACGGTGAAAAGATTGACACAAGCTGTGTTATTTCTGACGGAGATATAATAACAATCGGCGAAATACCGCTGAAATTTTTGTGCGCCGAGGCATTATCGGCAGAAAGTAAGAGTCAAATGAGAAACGAAGCAAATGAACTTAAAAAGAATAACAAAAATATTGCATACGCTGTGCTTGTGGACGTTAAAACCCACAGACCCGTTTATTTGAGAAGTAAGGACGTGCTTATCGGCAGGGGCGATGAGTGTGACATCCAAATAAAGATTGACACTGTCAGCTCACAGCACGCAAGAATACACCTTACATCTCACGGCTGGGCTTTGTCTGATTTAAACAGTCATAACGGCACAAAGCTTAACGGCAGATATATTTCACAACCGCAGCTTATTTTTGACGAGGACTTGGTCACCTTCGGCGACAGGGTGTTCATCTTTTACGAAGGGTAGGAGTGGCTTATGGCAGCTAAAAAAACAAAAAAAGTGCCCCACATAAAGCCTATAAACAACTTTTTAATGTTGTTTCTTCTTTCTGCCTTTCAGCTTTTAACAGGCTATCAGGCAGCTTCGGTTGAAGATGAGTTTTCCGCAAAAATGTTAATTTGCACATTAGTGTTTATCGTTTTTGAATGGATATACGTTACAGTGCTTTATACGGCGTTGCACAGGAGAAATTTTGAGCTGGAGTTTATTGCTTTCTTCCTTACGGGAGTGGGATTGACGGTTATCGGCTCAGTTGACCCCGACGCTTGTCTAAAACAACTTATAATTGCTATCTGCGGCGTTGTGGGCTATACAGTTTTGGTGTTTATTTTAGGCGACGTAGATTTGTGTATGAAACTGCGTATGCCCGTGGCAATAGGCGCAATGGTGCTGTTGCTTCTTAACCTTATTATAGGTCAGGTTAAGCACGGAGCTCAAAACTGGATAAGTATAGGCGGCATTACCGTTCAGCCTTCGGAATTTGTAAAAGTTGCTTTTATATTTGTAGGTTCGGCAACTCTTGAAAAAATTCAAACCTCAAAGAACATTATTAAATTTATTGCGTTTTCCGTTGCCTGTGTAGGTACTTTGATTCTCATAAGAGATTTTGGTACTGCCCTTATTTTTTTTGTCACATTTCTCATTATCGCCTTTATGAACTCCGGCGATTTTAAAACTATCGGACTTGCCGTTTCGGCAGCAGGTCTTGGCGGCGCTATCGTAATTAAATATAAGTCCTATGTAACAAAGCGATTTTCTGCTTATCGTCACGTGTGGGACGACCCTTACGGCACAGGCTTTCAGCAGGCTCATATCCTTACGGGAATTGCGTCAGGCGGTTTCCTCGGTCTCGGAATCGGCAACGGTAACATAAGACACTATTTTCAGGATTACCTTACTACTACCGACGATGTTTTCGGCGTTATATGCGAGGAGTGGGGCTTTCTTGTTGGTATGTTTATCGTTCTGTGTTTTGTGGCAATAGCTGTTTCGGCTCTTGTAAATTCTATTGCTGCCAGATCAACATTTTATTCAATTTGTGCTGTTGCAGGAGCAGGAATGCTCTTATTCCAAACGGCACTCAATATTTTCGGAATAACCGACGTTCTCCCTCTTACGGGCGTTACATTGCCGTTTATCAGTCAGGGCGGAAGCTCAATGATAAGCTGCTGGGCAGTGCTTGCGTTTATTAAAGCGTCGGATGTTCGCACCTATAGTTATTTGGGAGGTGTGAAGAAAAGATGAAAATGATTACACGAAGAGGACTTTTCCTCTTGATATTAATAGTGGGATTTTTAGGCTGTTTGGGTTTCCTTACTTACAGCCTTATTGCAGACGGTCGTGACTGGGCGATGCAGCCATATAACAGCTCTGTATATTATAACGGCGAACTTACCGCGGCAGGTACGATAACAGACTGCGACGGTGAAATTCTTGCTCAAACAGTTGATTCAAAAAGAGTTTACAACGAGGACAAAAATATAAGAAAAGCCACCCTCCATACCGTCGGCGAGGCAGGATTTATCTCAACAGGCGTGCAAAACGTTTTTGAGGCAAAACTCACAGGATATAACGTTTTAACAGGAATTTATAACGCAATGGGCGATAAGTCTAACGATATGGAACTGACTATTGACGCCGATGTTTGCGCTACCGCTTACAAGGCGCTTAAAAACTATAAAGCAGGCTGTGTGGGCGTGGTGAACTATAAAACAGGGGATTTGGTTTGTATGGTATCCACCCCCACTTATGACATTGAAAACAAACCGTCAGATATTAACGACGAAGATAACGAGGAGTATCAAGGCGTTTATATAAATCGTCTTTTGTCAGGTCTTTATACTCCCGGCTCAACATTTAAAATCGTTACTGCAATATGCGCTATTGAAAATATAGACGATATTTATGACAGAACA
This sequence comes from uncultured Eubacterium sp., assembly GCA_944385025.1. Lineage (GTDB taxonomy): Bacteria > Bacillota > Clostridia > Oscillospirales > Acutalibacteraceae > Eubacterium_R. Next base: position 6,965 of record CALWVQ010000011.1, on the reverse strand, counting down.
TTTACCTGCGAAGGCGAGTATGACGCAGGGGGAACTCCTATCGAGTGTAACGCTTACCACGGCAAGATTACGTTTGAGGAGGCTCTTGCTAAATCCTGTAACTCTGCCTTTGCCCAGATTGCTATTGAATTAGGTCCTGAAAAGCTTGCCGCAACGGCAAAACAGCTTGGACTTACTACACCCGTTACAGTCAGCGGCGATATTGAATCTTCAACAGGAAGATTTTTCCTTGAAAAAGGAGACGCTAACGACTATGTGGGATGGACGGGAATAGGACAGGGCGATACACTTGTGTCACCTGTTGCGATGTTGAGGCTTGTAAGCGCTATTGCCAACGACGGCAAAGCTGTTTCATTTAATGTTGTAGATTCTCTTGCCAACAAGGCAGGAAAAGCGCTTGACCTTGATTTTACACGCCGTGAAACCCAGCTTTTAAGTGCTGAAACTGCCGATGCAATCGGTAAATTAATGAGAAATAACGTTAAAGAGCAGTACGGCGACTATAATTACGAGGGACTTAACCTTTGTGCTAAATCAGGTACTGCCCAAATAGACAGCGTTGACAGTCACAATACCGCTTGGTTTGTAGGCTTTATGGACGACGACAAAAATCCGTACGCATTTGTTGTGGTTGTAGAATACGGTAATTCAGGCTCACAGACAGCAGGACCTATTGCAAATAAGGTTTTGCAGGCTTTAGTTAATGATTAACGGTGGTTTATGGATTTAGATATTATTAATGAACAGTCTCCCGAAAAGGCTGTTCTCATTTCAGTTGACACAGGTGATTTTGATGCGCAGGTGTCAATAAACGAACTTGAGGAGCTGGCAAAAACTGCAGGAGCAGAGGTCCTTTGTCAAATGGTGCAGAAAAGACCTTCTGTTGAAGGCGCCACCTTTGTGGGCAGAGGACGTCTTGAAGAAATTGCAGATTTTTGCAAAAACAATGACGTGGACGTTATAATTGCAGACAGCGAGCTTACTCCTGTTCAGGTAAGAAATATAGAGGACGCAACAGATACGAGAGTAGTGGACAGAACTACTCTTATTCTGGACATTTTTGCAGGCAGAGCACGGTCAAAAGAGGGCAAGCTTCAGGTGGAGCTTGCCCAGCTTAAATATTCTCTTCCAAGACTTACAGGCAAAGGCACAAGCCTTTCAAGATTGGGAGGAGGAATTGGCACAAGAGGACCCGGCGAAACTAAGCTTGAAACAGATAAAAGACATATCAGACGGCGTATTCAGTATATAAAAGAAGAGCTTGACAGCGTAGAACGCAGAAGAAATATGCAGCACCAAAGAAGAAAGAAAAACGGTGTGTGCGTTGTGGCTATTGTGGGATATACAAACGCAGGCAAGTCAACTCTTATGAACAGGCTTACCGATGCAGGAGTGCTTGAAGAGGACAAGCTTTTTGCAACCCTTGACCCTACTGCAAGAAAACTTAATCTTCCTAACGGACAGCAGGTTATGATTGTAGATACTGTTGGATTTATCAGTCGTCTTCCTCACCAGCTTGTCGACGCTTTTCGCTCTACTCTCGAGGAAGCAACCTACGCTGATTTGATTTTAAATGTGTGCGATGCCTCAAGTGCCGAATGTTATAATCATATTAGGACAACTAATGAAATATTGGCATCTCTGTTTGAAAACGGTAGGATTAACGTGCCTATTATTAATGTATTTAATAAATGCGACAAGGCGGTTGACGCTGATGTTTTTCTGCTTTCAGGTGAAAAATCAATAAAAATCAGCGCCTTGACAGGTGAGGGAGTAGATGATCTTTTGCTGGAAATTGAAAAGGGGATTCCTCAAACCCGCAAGAGAGTCAATCTTCTTTTGCCATTTGAAAAAGGAGCAATTTCTGCAAAAATAAGACAGGACGGAGTTGTTCACAGCGAAACTTACGTGCCCCAAGGTATTCTTTTGGATGCCACGGTGGAGATTTCATATTTAGATGAAATAAAAGAGTATATTGTGTAAATGTTTATCATAAAATTATTTAGGTGATTTTATGAAGATGTTAACATTAAAACTTAAGCCAAAAACAATATTCGGAATTATTCTTGCCATTACGGGAGTTGCGGTAATAATAGTTACGTTTATCACAAACCACTCCGTAAATAAAAGCAGTGAAAGTGTTGCGGCGGTTGTAAGCGCTTCCACAGACCAGGAAAGGCGTGACTATCTCGCTTCATACGGTTGGGAAACATCTTCGGAATATGAAGAGAAAGAACTTACTATTCCTGAAAGCTGGAATCAGGTTTATGCCGACTATAACGAAGTGCAGATAAATCAGGGTTTTGACTTAAGCGATTATAAGGGAAAACGAGTTACCCTTTACACATATACCGTTACAAATTATGAAGGAATTAAGCAGGGAATAGTTGCCGATATGCTTGTAAGCGACGGAGTTCTTATAGGCGGTGACATCTGCAACACCTCTGCAAAAGATGGATTTTTGGTAGGGTTTAATGGAGAGAATTGATAAAATAGTTGCCGTTTCTTTAGGCGTTTCGCGAAATGATGCAAGGTCATTGGTAAAAAAAGGCTGTGTCACAGTAAACGGCGAAACGGTAAAAAGTATCAGCGACCGTTTTGATGAAAAAACTGCTGCCGTTGTCTGCAACGGCAAAAATCTTTGTTATAGTAAATATGTTTATATTATGATGAACAAACCAAAGGGAGTAGTGTCTGCATCGGAAGGGGAAAAGGCACGCAATGTTGTGGATATTCTGCCTGATGAAATGAAAAGAAAAAATCTTTTTCCCGCTGGCAGACTTGATAAGGATACTACCGGTTTTGTGCTTATTACAGACGACGGCGATTTTGCTCATAAAATTTTAAGTCCCAAAAATCATATTCCTAAAACTTATATTGCAACCTTGGACAAGCCCTTTGATGAAAATGTTATAACTGCCTTTAAGCAGGGTGTGCAGCTTAAAGACGCTCTCTGCCAAAGTGCCCAAATCACTGCTGTTGAAGGCGATTTTACAAAAGCTGAAGTCACTATAAGTCAGGGGATGTACCATCAGATAAAAAGAATGTTTGCCAAGTTTGGTATTACTGTTTTGGAGCTTGAAAGAATAAAAATGGGCGCTCTTTTTCTTGATAAAAGCTTAGCATCAGGTGAGTGCAGATATATGACGTCAGAAGAAATTGAAATGATAAAAAACGGCATATAACTACAAATATGTATTTTTTTCTGCTGCATCACAATATATTGTGGCTGTTTTTAGGCGTTTGTATAATTTATGCAACTATGACAATTAATTTAAACTTTTTTTGTGAAAATAGTTGCAAAACGGTTTTAACTCTTGTATAATATCAACAAGTGAGAAAACTTTTTTTTGTGCAAGTTTTCAATGATGTATAATGAGAGGTAAACACTATGCCAAACAGATTATTTCAAGGTATAATCAATCAGATGCGCGACGCTATCGACCGCACGGTAGGCGTTGTTGATGAAAGCGGCACCGTTATTTCCTGCAGCGATCTCGGTCTTATCGGCGAGGTTCGCAAAAGCGTTGTAACCGCCGGCGTTTTCGGTGCGTCACAAACCTGTGTAGATAATGCAACATATACTACTTTTGACGTATTAGTACGTCCGGAGTATGCAGTTTTTGTTGAGGGCGTTGACGAAATCAGCCGCAGATATTCTCAAATAATTGCAGTAGCTCTTGATCAGATTAAGCAAAATAATGACGAAAAGTTTGACCGCTCAAACTTTGTAAAAAATGTTATTCTTGATAACATTCTTCCCGGTGATATTTATATCAAAGCAAGGGAACTTCACTTTAATAACGACGCAACAAGAGTAGTATTTTTGATTCGCACTAATCAGGAAACAGAGGTTTCTGTGTTTGACATTATTCAGAATTTCTTCCCCGACAAGACAAAGGATTTCGTTATCAACATTAACGAAAGCGATATTGCTCTTGTTAAGGAGGTAAGACCAAACGTAGACGGCAAAGATTTGGAGAAACTTGCCCGTTCAATTAACGATACCCTTCTGTCTGAATTCTATTTCAATGCAGTTATCGGTATCGGTACCTGCGTAACAGGGGTTAAGGAACTTGCTCATTCCTTTAAGGAGGCACAGGTTGCTCTTGAGGTAAGCAAAGTCTTTGATACTGATAAAAACATTATCAGCTATGAAAATTTAGGCATTGCCCGTCTTATCTATCAGCTTCCTACAACACTTTGCGATATGTTCCTTAAAGAAGTGTTTAAAAGAGGTTCCATAGAGTCTCTCGACCAGGAAACCCTGTTTACCATTCAGAAATTCTTTGAAAATAATCTTAATGTGTCGGAAACGTCACGTAAGCTTTTTGTTCACAGAAACACCCTTGTTTACAGACTTGAGAAAATTAAAAAGCTCACGGGTCTTGACTTGAGAGAATTTGACGATGCCATTGTATTTAAAGTAGCTCTTATGGTTAATAAATACCTTGCCTCAAGCCCAATTAAATACTAAAACGTAAAATCGCAGTCCGCTTTTTAGGGACTGCGATTTTGGATTTTACGTAATTTGGAATAATTGGTTACAAAAATGTTACAAAAAAGGCTTGATTTATTATATAAGTTGATATATTATATATATTAGTGAAATTTTATATGTGTAAAACACAAAATTAATTTTAAGAGGTAGAAACCGTGATTGAATTCAGAAACGTATCAAAGGTTTACGGAAGCAACGGAACTCACGCTTTATCAAATGTTAATATCAAGATAGAGGACGGCGAGTTTGTTTTCGTAGTTGGCTCTTCGGGCGCAGGTAAAAGTACCTTCCTTAAGCTTATAATGCACGAGGAAAAACCCACCGAGGGCGAAATAATTTTTAACGACTATAATTCATCAACTTTAAAGAAAAAGCAGGTGCCTTATTACAGACGTGAAATGGGCATCGTATTTCAGGATTTCCGTTTAATTCCTAAAATGAGTGTTTATGACAACGTTGCCTTCGCAATGAGAGTTATCGGCGCCAAGGAAAAGGAAATCAGAAAAAGAGTACCGTACATTCTTCAGCTTGTGGGATTGTCGCAAAAAGCGAGAGCTCTTCCAAATGAGCTTTCAGGCGGTGAACAGCAGAGAGTGTCTCTTGCCAGAGCACTTGTTAACAACCCCAAGGTTATTATTGCGGACGAGCCTACCGGTAACGTTGACCCTGAAATGAGCCACGAAATTGTAGGACTTCTTACTAAAATCAACAACGCAGGAACTACCGTTATTATGGTTACCCACGAGCACGATCTTGTTCGTTCATTCCAAAGAAGAGTAATCGTAATTAAAAACGGTGAAGTTGTTTCAGATACTCCCGACCCCACTCACGCTCATTTTGAAAGTGAGAATCCTAAAGAAGATACAGATATGTTCTTCTTTAAAGAGGATGTTCAGATTGACAAGGTGGATCTTGACGATGTATTTGACAACCTTGAGGACGTGGTAAGCGTTCCTCAAAAGGATGAGAATGCAGGAGGTGAGGAGTAATGACAGGTTCAAGCTTAAAATACCTCACTAAAGAGGGCTTTCGTAACGTTTGGACAAACAGAATGATGTCCATTGCATCAATATGCGTTCTTATGAGCTGTCTTGTTCTTATCGGTTCTGCGGCGCTTGTATTTCTTAATATCGACTCCTTGCTTTCAAGGATAGAAGAGGAAAATGTCGTTATGGTGTATCTCAAGGAAGATGCAACAGATGACGATATTGCAAAAATGGAAACTGAAATAGAGTCTATGGACAATATTTCAGACGTTGAGTTTGTTCCTAAAGAGGATGCTTGGGAGGAACAGCTTGAAACTATGGAGGAAGCACAGGCAAAGTTCTTTACGGAAATCAGTTCTGATATACCTTTGCCCGACGCTTATAAGGTAACGGTTAAGGACCTTGATTTGTTTGACGGCACAATTAAAGAGCTTGAGGCTCTTGATAATGTTGACACGATCAGACAAAATCAGGATCTTGCTCAAAAGCTTGTAACAATCAGACAGGGCGTTTCAATAATTTCAATTGTTATAGTTGCAGTATTGTTTGCGATATCCCTGTTCATTATTTCAAATACAATCAGACTTACAGTTTACAGCAGACGTCTTGAAATCAGCATTATGAAATCGGTTGGTGCTACAAACAGCTTTGTTCGCTTCCCGTTTGTTATTGAGGGTATGATTTTGGGTGTTGTTTCCGGCGTTGTAGGTTTGGGAGTCGTATGGGGACTTTATGAGCTTGCCATTACGCAGTTTGGCGATCTCCTTAGTTCTCTTGGGCTTAAAGCGGTTGTATTTACCGACTATGCTCTTCTTATGCTCGGTCTTTTCGTTGCAATAGGAATTATCTGCGGCGTAGGCGGCTCGCTTACAACAATGAGAAAGTATCTTAACAAGGAAGGCAGTGAAATTAGCGGTGTTTAATCAAGTTAAAAAAATATTATCTGTTTCGATGGCGCTGTTGTTTGCTGTCAGCACGTTTTCAGCAGGTATTACGGCAAATGCCGATACCCAGTCTGAAATGAAGAAGATACAGTCGGAAATTGACCAGGCTGAAAAAGAACTTGACGCACTTGGTGATGAAAAATCTCAGTCAGAAGAGTATCTTAATGTTCTTGAGGGCAAGATAAATCTTCTTCAGGACAAACTGGACAACCTTGAGGAGCAGAAAAGCTCTTTGCAGTCAGAAATCAATGCTATCGAGGAAAATATTACAAAAACCGAGCAGGAAATAGATAAAACACAAAAAGAAATTGATAAAAAGCAGGCGGAGTTTGACGAAAGCTATGAAGTTTACTGTCAAAGACTTAAGGCTATGTATATGTCAGGCTCTGCGTCAACTCTTGAGGTTCTTCTTACCTGTCCCGATATGAGCACAATGCTCACCCGTTCAGAGATGATTAAATCTGTCAGTGAACAGGACAGCGCTCAGCTTGACGAGCTGATGAAGAAAATGGAAGAAATTGAAAAGCAAAAAGC
>CALWVQ010000010.1 GCA_944385025.1 uncultured Eubacterium sp. | reverse complement strand
CCGAGATTTTTAAGCTTACTTGCAACTTCAAGCATTGATTCGCCTGATGAAATCATATCATCGACAATAATGATGTCTTTGTTTTTGACAGAATCACCAAGATATTGATGTTCAACAATAGGGTTTCTTCCGTTTACGATTTTTGTATAGTCTCTTCTTTTGTAGAACATACCGAGATTTACTCCCAACTGTGTTGCAAAGTAAATGCACCTTTGCATTGCGCCTTCATCGGGAGATATAATCATAAGATGGTCTTTATCAATATGAAGGTCATCAACATTGTTAACCAAAGCTTTGATCATTTGATATGTAGGCATAACATTCTCAAAAGACTGGTCGGGAATAGAGTTTTGAACTCTTTGGTCGTGAGCATCAAAAGTGATAATATTGTCTATGCCTAAATCAACAAGTTCCTGAAGAGCCATCGCACAGTCAAGAGATTCTCTTGAGCTTCTTTTATGCTGTCTGCCTTCATAGAGCATAGGCATTATAACAGACACTCTTTTGGGTTTTGAAGAAAGAGCGTGAATTACTCTCTTCAAATCAGCAAAATGATCGTCAGGGGATTTAGGTACAGTCATTCCGTACATATTATAGGTACAGCTGTAATTAAAAACATCCGCAATAATATATATGTCATAGCCTCTGACAGATTCTTCAATTACGCCTTTTCCTTCACCGCTTCCGAATCTCGGAACGGAAATGTTGATTTTGTAAGAATCACGCTGATATCCATAAAATGCAATAGTTTCAGCATGTTCCTGAGCTTGTGTTTTTCTCCATTCAACAAGATATTTATCAATCTTGTCGGTAAGCTCTTCACATCCGGGCATTCCAATGATGCCAAGCGGACCTATCGGAATAGAGTTAATATTAATTGTTTGTCTTGCCATAAGCTTTTAGACTCCTCTCAATTTTTACACGCATATTCTACAACAATTGCCATAGGTTGTAAATATATGAAATACACAAAAATAAATTAAATTAGACAGAACTTATGTTATTAATATCAAAATTGTCAATTGTCTTCTTTTTTCTCATTTTTCTGTATAAATAGTATCCACAAATTCCTGTGGCAGTTGTCAGAGAAATAGCGACTCCATAAGTTACTCCACGCGGTTTATATTCAAGTGTAACCGTGTGATTTCCGGGTTTAATAGCGGTAGTTAAAAGAGCATCATTACCGATTGCAAATGTTTCGCTTTCTTCACCGTCAATATAAATTTTCCATCCCTTGTCAAAAGGTATGGAGGTGTATAGATAAGAGTCTTCTTTTACGTTTATTGTTGCATTAATTTCAGTTTCCGTATAGTCAGTGATATTGAGAGAACATTCCTTAAGCTTATTGTATCCTCTCTCAAAAACATCCTGATCAAGAGTATAAATATAGATATCTGCATATGCGTCGCTGGTTTCAAAGTTCTGACAGTCAAGGGTCAGAGTTATTTCTTCGCCCTCTTCAAAATATCCTGCATCAAGTATATATTCCTCGGAAATATCTTGTGTAATTGTGTCAATATTGTCGCTGCTTATATCAATACTGTTAATTTCTGATGACGAAACATACACATACAAATTGCCGCTTTTTGCGGGAGTAAATTTTACATCAACGCTTCCGTATGATTCTTCATCATTTTTGTAAAACCAGTACGTACCGTTTTCACTGATATTATCACCGTTCATAGAGTCAAACTCGGTTGACAAATAATCAACTGTATTGAAAACGCCGCTGTAACCGGTTGCAAGCTGAAAATAGTCCGACTGAATCTCAAACGGATCGCCTTCTTCTGTTATCCAGTTTTCAAGGTCAGTAGACGCGCAGTATCCTATCGGAAGAAAATATTTGTTTTCGTATACATCAGTACCTTCTTCTTCTGTTGAAAATGCATAACTGTAAAGCTGAGGGTTTAATGAAAAATTATCACTGTTATCTATCAAATATTTGACATTAAACATCATATTGTAAACAGCAGTCTGAGGATTGTAGGTGTAACTGTTTATTCTGTTGCCGTACATACCCAAAGCGTGTTGCAAATTTGAATAACTCTCATAAGCCATTGAAGAAAATGCTGACATACCGTTATACCCGTAATAGCACGGATCCATTCTTGTTTTTAGATAAGCAAGTTCTTCTCGATAAAAGCCGTTATCGTTTTCTCTGATTTTTTCAATCGCTTCTGTATAATCACTATAATTTTCTTTATAAGTGCTGTTTTTCTGCCCGATTTCAAATGCGCCGATATCGGCTGTAACTATTTCTAAAAAGGCAAGAATCACAGCTAAAAATGAAATAAACTGCTTATTTCCTTTTGCTGTAATGTAATAGTATAAAAATCCGCACCAAATTATAACAAGTCCAATGCTTAAATAAATGGAGGATTCAGACATTTTTTCAGTTGACATTTTTTGTGCAACGACAATAAAAAGCAACCACAGCATTGATGAAAAACATAAATCCTTGACATTAAGTGATTTGATTTTCATCAGTGAAGTATAACCCATAATCAAAATTATGAAGGAATACATATATGAGTAACGAAACGGTAAATCATTTGGGAAATGCATTGCATGCCAAAGATAATTCATAACGTTATTGTCAAAGCTGAACAGGAAAAACAGGATTAAAGCTATATAAGCGAATTTTTCTTTTAGCTTTATATCTCTGTTTACAATATACAGCGGCAACAAAAGTATAGTTAATATACCTGAATATACATTAGGCAATACATCCTCTCCGCTGCTTCTGATAGTGGTTTCAAGCCCTGCAAGGTGAGAAGTGATAAAGTCAAAAATATCAAAGTATGATTCCATACTCTGCGGAAATTCACCTGAAGTTGCCGAAGAAGAATTAAGGATGATAAACACAGGAATAAGCGCAAATGCACTTAATGCACCAGCTAAAATGCTGCCTAAAGCAAAGTAAACCGCACTTGCAAAAAACTTGTTCTTCATTAAGTTTTTGAAGGATAGTTTTTCTTTTGTTGTAGAAAAATTTGTACGGTTTGTTAAGACGTTGTCTTTTCCGCTTGAAATTATCATATAAACAAAAAAGTACAAAACGGAAAATATACAAGTCATAAAACCGATGTAGTAACTTGAAATCAGCAACAGTGCCAGTGAAAAAACATAGAGTCCGATTTTTCTTTGATTTATCACTTTTTCTATGCCCAGAACGATTAACGGAAGAAGTACCATTCCGTCAAGCCACATAACATTCCAGTAGTAAGCTAAAAAATATGCGCAAAACGCATAAAAAGCTCCAAATACAGATACGAAATAGTTATTGGCATTTTTGGAGAATTTAAGATAAGCGGCAAAAGTTGCGGCACTCAAAATACATTTGACAAAAATTATTACAGTAATTGCCTGTGAAATATCAGCTTTGTCAAAAAGAAATATTATTGCAGTTAACGGACTTGCAAGATAATTAAAATAATTACCTAAAAAACTGCTTCCACCACCGGAATACCAAGAATAGATTAACGAATTTCCGTTAACAACTCTATCGTAAAGTTCTGCAAAAAGGGGACCATACTGATGGTACAAGTCCATCCTCATTAACGTGTAATCGCCAAACGGGAAACACGTATATCCTATGAAAATTACAAACAGACAAATTGCTGCAAAAAAGCCTGCAAGTACAATAAATCTATTTTTAAAAAAGCAAATATAGATTTTGGAATATTTGATACTTTTTGCTTCGTATGCACAATCAAAAAGAAGAAGTCTGTCAAAAAAGTAGTTAAAGAAAAAACAGAGCGTTATTGCAACAATCCAAACAAATGAAGTTTCCATTTTAAGTATGTCGGAAAACATAAATTCCGATAATTTATAAAAGCCGAAATTAACAGCGCCTCGGAAAAGAAATAAAAAGATTTGTTTCAGATTTGAAGATAAAACACTTTTTCTGAAAACAAATCTTTTTTCAAATAAATATGATAACACCTGGGCAATTATAAAAGCAATCAGAACGCTTACGGATGCATTTAAACCAAATAAAAGTTTAAACGCCTGCTTGAAGATAAAAAGAGAGAGAACACTGATAAAAGCCACCAGTGAGTAGCTGACAGTTTCTCCGTTAATGAATTTATTTGTTTTTATTGGACTGTAAACGCCGTTTTGATACATATATATACACCATTAAAAAATATTAATACAATAATATATTATCACAAGACGAAATCAAGTTCAATAAATATTTTGTAATAATGAAAATACAGCCGGCATAATCATTATTGAGGTGATTAGTTGGACAATTTATCTTACTTTATTTCGTTAATGCCTCAGAGGATTTGTGATGCTTTCTGTCTGCTTGACGACAGCATTTTATTGCTTGTTAATGAAATCAGATTCAGAAAAAACAAACCCCTTGTCATTTATGTAAACAAAGACCTTTATTTTTTAACACAAAAGGGAATATCCAAATCATTCGGACCGTTAAGCATAATTGTTTCGTCCACAGAATTTGAAGAGTTAACCGACTTGCTTTGCAACAATTCTTACCATACAAATATGGACAGTATGGTGAAAGGATACATAACAGTAAACGACGGTTCACGCGTTGGAATTGCAGGCAAAGCAATTTACAGAGACAACCAACTTACTGCTGTACGTAATATTAATTCTCTTTGTATCAGAATTTCACATGATTATATAAATTGTTCAAAAAAAATAGTCGCAGAACTTTACGATAAAAAAACTGTAAGCATTATCGTAGCAGGGGAACCAAAAAGCGGTAAAACTACGTTTTTAAGAGATATGGGTCGTCTTCTCTCCAGCGGATTTAACGGAAAATATATGTGTGTTACTTTCGTAGATGAAAGAGAAGAACTTTCAGCAGGTAATTGCGGAATTAATACCGACAGTATAATCGGATATGAAAAAGCCAAAGGAATTGAAATTGCAACAAGAACTCTGGCACCGCAGCTGATTATATGCGATGAAATAGGAAATAAGCAAGAGCTGGAAGCAATAAAATACGGCTTTTCAACAGGCGTGAATTTTGCCGTTTCTGTCCATTTGAGAGATTCTTGTCAAATAAGCAATAACAAAATTGTTTCAGAACTTATAAACACAGGAGAGTTTGATTATTTGTTACTGCTGAAATCATACACCAAAGAATATGAAATAATTGATTTAAGGTTGAAAAAAAGTGAAAACAGCAGGAATTATAATGATTATCCTTTTTTCATTTTCCCTTGGGATAATGACGGTAAAGTATAAAAAACGGCAGATAGAATACATAGATGATTTACTCTATATAAGCAGAAAAACAGCAATACTGCTCAAAAGTGTTTCCGCCGATACTCAGTCTATAATGAAATCATTAAAAAATGACAGCAGACTGGCAAATTTTGATTTTAGTTTAGAACAAAAATCATCTCCCCTCAAAGAAAATGAAAACGAAAAGATTAGAGATTTTTTTCACTCAATAGGCAAATACGACTTAGACAGTCAGTTAAAAATTATTGATGAATTTACAGGAAATTTTAAAATGCTTAAAGATGAGTATCAGGTTCGCTATGACAGCCATAAAAAGCTATATATTGCCGTTAGTTTACTGTCAGGCGTTCTTGTTGCCGTCATATTGGCATAGGAGGATAAATGGAAGTCGATTTTATTTTCAAAATCGCCGCAATAGGAATTATAGTTGCGGTGCTCAATACAGTGCTGATAAGAAGCGGACGTGAAGAACAAGCAATGCTGACAACTTTAGCAGGCGTAATAGTTGTATTAATGATGCTTGTGCCGGAAATCAGTGACCTTTTTTCAACGGTAAAGTCGTTGTTTGACCTATGATAAAGCTTGCAGGAATTATAGTAGTATCTCTTATACTCATCATTTTCATCAGAGATACGAAAAAGGAATTTTCACTTCTGCTTTCCATTGCAGTAGGCATTTTGGTGTTTATGTCTGTGGCACAGGAGTTTTACTCGGTTGTGGAAACTATTTCAAGTCTGGTAGAAAACAGCGGAGAAATCAGTTCTTACATATCACTTATGTTAAAAATTCTGGGCATTTCACTTTTAGGACAGTTCGTAATTGATTTATGCCGTGATAACGGGGAAAACGCCTTGGCAACGCAAACGGAAATAGCTATCAAAATAGTAATAATTTCTATGACGTTACCGTTGATAGAAACAGTAATTAAAATAGTGACAGGACTGTTAAAATGAAAAGATTTTTAATTAGCCTGATACTGATACTTATAATTCCCGTAAGTGTCGGTGCGCAGGAAACACAGCAATACAGTGATTATATAAACAGCTTCGATTTATCAGCTTTTGACGAGTTAAACAGTGAAACAAAGGATTTTCTCGAAGCACTTGAAATTGACGACTTTGACTATGAAAAATTAACCGACTTGTCTTTTGAGGAAATCATTACATACATTGCCGACATTATAAGTCAAAGAGCAAAGGCACCTTTGACTGCTGCCGTGGTAATAATCGCCTACATAATATTATCGTCATTTTTCGGTACTTTAAGCAGCGAACTTGAGGGTGGAATATCATCAGCATACTCAACGATTTGTGCTCTTGTAATTTCAATATTTTTATTTTATAAGGTGACAGATTGCATCGACTTGTCATATCAGACAATAAAACTATGCTCTGACTTTGCATATGCCTTTTTTCCGGCATTTTGTATCATAATAGCAACATCAGGTTCAACTGTTACATCTTTTTCTGTTAATACCACACTTTTAATACTCGCCCAGGGATTAAACTATATTGCTGAATTATTTTTCGTTCCCATAACTAATTGCTTTTTGGCACTTGGTATTTGTTCAGGAGTACGCAGCGAGCTTAATTTATCCGGAGCAATAACAATGTTAAAAAGAATTATTACCACAGATATTTCAACACTTTCGGCAATATTTGTTTCTATACTTTCAGTAAAAACTGCCGTTGCCTCAAAAGCAGACGCTATCGGATTAAGATCAATAAGATTTGCAATTAATTCTGTTGTACCCGTTATCGGCAATTCTATCAGTGAAGGTTTGCTTTCAATACAAAGTTATTCAAGTTTAATAAAGACAAGTGTAGGAGTTGTTGGAATAATTGCAGTTGTATCAATATTTTTGCCTGCAATAATTGAGGTAAACTTATGGCGTCTGGTATTATCCGTATCAGGTGTAACTGCGGAAATTTTCGGCGACAGCTCTACTCACAGAACCCTTACTGCTTTTAAAGATGCAATGTTGATCATTGACGTACTTTTAATTCTAACAATGGTCACTACCATTATTTCAATCGGTATTTTGGTTGCATCAAAGGCGGTGTCATAGTGGACTTTATAAAACAATGGGTTTTAGGCGTATGCATAACTCTTATACTGTCAGTAGTTTTTTCTTTGTTAACTCCAAAAGGTAATATGGGCAGAATTTATAAGGTTATTCTTGCAATGTTTATATTTATCTCCTTTATTCTGCCGCTGGGTTCAGGTGATTTTGACGTTTCTGTACCTGAATTTGATTTTTCACTGGCAGAAAACCAAGAGGAAAGTTATAAGAATTTAGTTGAAAACAATATTCGAATTTCACTGGAAAACGGCGGATATACATCCTGCATAATTGACTGTGACGTTGAATATAGTAATGATGAGATAATTGTAAATTCACTCACCGTTAGCATTCCGTCACAGTACGACAAGCAGGAAGTTGAAAAATATATTTATGATGAATTAGGAATGGTGGCAGAGGTGTGCAGTCTTGGCGAATAAAATCAAGGATTACATAAACAAAATTACAAACGGCGACGACAGAAAAATAAAGGCGCTGGTTGCTGTTGGATTAATAGGAATTATACTGATATTTGCATCGGAATTTTTTGCGTCAAAAGATGCTGCGGCCCCTGCCGAAAACAGTCAGAGTTTTGATTACCAGCAGTACACTCAATCACTGGAAGAACGACTTGAAGACGTTATATCATCTATTGACGGAGTCGGCAACTGCAAAATAATGATTACTCTGGAAAACACTAACGAAAGTGTTTATGCAACTGACAACGAAATCAAAAGCGATAGTAATTCAGTTAATCAAAAGGACGAATATGTCCTTTACGAAACCGACGGGGGAGAGACTCCTGTTTTGATTAAGGAATATATGCCCAAAGTGCAGGGCGTAACGGTTATTTGCGACGGTGGTGATAATAAACAAATCCAAGAAAAGATAATAAATTCTGTAACTGCATTGTTTAATATACCAACAAGCAGAGTAAGCGTATCTAAAATAAAAGCGTAAGGTGATTAATATGAAAAAAGACAAAAACAAGAAAAAAGAAGCAGATAATCAGGAATTTATTGAAGAATTTAACGAGAATGAAATTCCTACTTTGAATTTGGCTGACGAGCAAAAGAAAAAATCAAAAAGAACCAAGGTTGCAATATCTTGTTTTGTTTTACTTCTGGCAGTAGGCGTAATGGGCAACTGGTATTGGGAAAACAGCGATATTTCTACAAAGGTCAGTACGATTTCAAGCGCAAAAGAAAAAATTTTAGGCGAAGCTACATATGTTGATGCTACAACGGAACAAACAACTGAAAGCGAATACTTTTCATCTGCCAGAATTGACAGAGAAACCGCACGTGATGAAAGCATAGAAAAACTTCAAGCCATTATTGACTCATCCACAGAAGATAATGATGCAAAGAAAGAGGCAACCTCAAAAATTGCAGAAATCAGCGATACAATTAATAAAGAAAATAAAATCGAAACCCTTGTAACCGCAAAAGGTGTAAAAAACTGTATAGCTGTTATTAACGAAAATTCCAATAAAGTGGATATAATAGTTGATGTAGACGATCTGACTGACAATTTAATCCTTCAAATAAAGGAAATTGCAACAAGTCAGCTTGGATGTACTTTTGAGGATGTAACAATTATTCAATCAAATTAATCTTGTATATTTATAAACTGTATGCTATAATAGTTAAAAATAAAGGAGGCTAAAATATGGAAATTCTTTCAAAAAGCTCTATGGGAGATCTTGTAATATCAAATGAAGTCGTATCTTCCATTGCCATAAATGCCGCTAAAGATGTTGACGGAGTATCTTCGTTTTACAACGGACCTGTTGACGTAGTAAGTACAATTAAACAGGGTAGTTTTAAAGTTATGAGTCCGGTAAGGATTATTCAGGACGGCGATGAATTTTCGATTAGCATTTACATTAATCTTGCACCCGGCAAGAAATTTCAGTCTGTTGCAAGCGAAGTACAGCATGCAGTTAAAGAATCTGTTCAGAATATGACCGGCAAGCGAGTTAGCAAAGTTAATGTAATTGTAGCAGGTATTGACTTTGAACAGCCTGCTGAAGTTAAAGAACCTTGTGAAAGTGAAGATTAATCAAATCTGCCGACAAGTAAATACTTTGTCGGCTTTTTGTTTTTTAGGAGAACCAATATGAAAAGAAGTGAAATGAGAGAGCAAGCTTTCTTTTTGACATTTGAAACCCTGTTTGATAACCTTTCCCAGTTGGACGAGCTGATTGAACTTTACAGTGAAAATGTAACTCCAGTAAGTCAATATGCACAGGAAATATGTAAGGGAACAGTTGAAAACCGTGACAGTTTCAACGAAACTATCAACTCTTTTTCAAAAGGTTGGAAAGTGTCAAGACTGCCAAAAACAACTCTTGCAATTCTTTACGTTGCAATTTATGAAATGAAGTATGTTGACTCCGTTCCCGACAGCGTTGCAATTAACGAGGCGGTAGAACTTGCAAAAAAATACTCAAGCAGTGATGACGCCTCATACATAAATGGTATATTAGGCGCGCTTGCAAGGAGCAACTAAAAATGTACCTTGGAATTGATACGAGTAATTACACGACGTCTGTATGTCTTCTAAACGACCAAAAAGAGATATTTCAAGAGAAAAAGATACTTCAGGTTAAGTCCGGCGAAAAAGGTTTAAGACAAAGCGACGCTGTATTTCAGCACACCGTTAATCTTCCTGAACTCATAAGAAAATTGCAAATAGAAACAGGCACGCAATTTAATTTGAAAACCGTAACTGCCAGCAGCAAGCCAAGAAATGTTGACGGAAGCTATATGCCTTGTTTTCTGACCGGAGTTAATACAGCATACGCTGTGTCCGCTTTTACGGGGGCAACTTACTATGAAACTTCACATCAAATCGGGCATATTCTTTCTGTTTTATTTTCAGAGAATTTACTTCAACTTATTAACGAACCTTTTGTTGCTTTGCATCTTTCAGGCGGAACAACAGAAGTACTTTTGGTTGAACCTGATAATGAAAATATTTTGAGTGCCAAAATCATAGCAAAAAGTCTTGATTTAAAAGCAGGTCAAGCCATTGACAGAACCGGCGTGCTTTTAGGAATTGACTTTCCATGCGGTGCAGAACTTGACAAACTTTCATTGGAAAGCGCACAAAATTATCGACATAAGCCCTCTGTTAAGGGTATGGATGTTTCGTTGTCGGGCGTTGAAAACAAGGCGACAGAATTATTTAAATCCGGTGCGCCGAAACAGGATATCGCCAAATTTGTTTTAACCTACATTGCTGAAAGCGTTTTAGCAATGCTTGATAATGTGTTCAGTGAATATCCTATAATGCCCATAGTTTTTTCTGGCGGAGTATCAAGTAATAGTATTTTGAGAAATACCGTGAAAAGCAAATATAACGCTTTTTTTGCCAATCCTCAGTTTAGCTGTGATAATGCTTTAGGCGTTGCTGTTTACGGTTACTTAAAGGACAAGTTTAATGAGTAAAGCAATAACAGTATCCCAGCTTAACAGATATCTTAAAGACATTGTTGAATCTCAGCAGGTTTTAAATAATATATACGTTGTAGGTGAAATTAGTAACTTTCTTCATTATTACAGAAGCGGTCATTTATATTTCACGTTAAAGGACAGTCAAAGCCAGCTTAAAGCTGTTATGTTCAGCTCATATGCTCAAAGGCTCAAATTCTCACCTGAGGACGGAATGAGCGTTATTTGCAGGGGAAGAGTTTCTGTCTACGAAAAAGACGGACTTTATCAGCTTTACGTTGAAGATATGCAGCCTGACGGTATTGGATCTTTAAGTTTGGCATTTGAACAGTTAAAAGAAAGGTTGTCAAGAGAAGGACTTTTTGACGAAAAACATAAAAAGCCACTACCCAAATATCCGCGTAAAATAGGCGTTGCTACTTCCAATATGGGAGCGGCAATCGAAGATATAAAAAATATAACTAAAAGAAGATTTCCTCTTGCCCAACTTGTTATTGTACCCACTGTGGTTCAGGGCGAACAGGCAGGGGACGACATTGTAAAGTCTATAAAACTCCTTGACAGTATTGATGATATTGACTTAATAATTGTAGGACGCGGCGGCGGCTCTGTGGAAGATTTATGGGCGTTTAACCTTGAAAAAGTTGCCAGAGCTGTTTTTGAATGCAATAAACCTGTAATTTCTGCAGTCGGTCATGAAACAGATTTTACTATCTGCGATTTTGTGGCGGATTTACGTGCTCCTACTCCCAGTGCCGCAGCGGAACTTGCTGTTCCCGATAGCTCTCAATTGATTTCTCATCTAAATAATATAAATTACACTTTGTCCGTATCTTTAAACAGGAAACTTGAAAAAGAGTATCAACGGTTTGATTTTCTTGTCGCTAACAGTATTTTATCAAAGCCTGAGAAATTTTTCAGTGAATTAAGTGAAAATGTTGCAAATAAAAACAAGCAAATTACCGATTTGTATAGCGCAAAAATCAAGGACAAGCATTTGCTTCTTGCTAATTTTGCCGGGCGCCTTGATGCACTTAGTCCTCTTGGAGTAATAAGCAGGGGATATTCAATTTGCGAAAATGAAAAAGGGATAATAAAATCGGTTAAAGATACAGATAAAGGCGGTAAAATTTCTGTAAAATTATCTGACGGAATTTTAAATTGTACCGTTAACGAGGTAAAATATGAGTAAAGAATTATCATTTGAAAATGCAATGAAAAGACTTGAAGAGATAGTAGGTGCTCTTGAAAAAAGCGAAACATCTCTCGATGAAAGTATTAAGCTTTTCGAAGAGGGAACAAAGCTAACGGCTTTTTGCTCAAAAACACTTGATGAAGCACAGCAGAAAATAACTCTTCTCACGAAGGAGTAAAATATGACTGATTTTGAATTTGAAAACATATTAAAAGACGATATCAGGCTGGTAGAGAATCATTTGCTCACTTATCTTCCCAGCGCAAAAAATGGTCAATTTAGCGTTGTTGACGCTATGAAATACAGTTTATTAAACGGCGGAAAACGATTAAGACCCGTATTCGCCCTTGAGTTTGCAAATGCTTGCGGCGGAAGCAGAGAGGCTTGTATGCCGCTTGCCTGTGCAGTTGAATATATTCACACTTACAGTCTTATTCACGATGACTTACCGTGTATGGATAATGACGATTTAAGGAGGGGCAAACCGAGCTGCCACAAGCAGTTTGACGAAGCAACTGCGCTTCTTGCCGGCGACGCTCTTCTTACCCACGCTTTTGAGATAATCACACAAAGCGATATTTCTGATAAAAATAAAGTAAAGGCGATTGGTCTGTTATCTCAAAATTCAGGTGTGGGCGGTATGATAGGCGGTCAGGTTATCGACCTTATATTTGAGCAGGGAAAACCCAGCGTCAAAGAGCTTCTTACCGTATATAAGCTTAAAACGGGCGCACTTATATCTGCGGCTTGCCTTATGGGATGTATTAGCGCCGATGCCACTGAAAAGCAGCTTTGTGCGGCATCAAACTTTGCATATTCTCTCGGCATTGCCTTTCAAATTCAGGATGATATACTTGACATTGTTGGAGATGAGGCAAAATTGGGGAAACCGATAGGCTCAGACGCAGATAATGATAAAACTACTTACGTTTCTCTTGTTGGTATTGAAAAGGCAAAACAAGACGTTAAAGTTCTTACCGATAATGCAATTTCAAAATTAGTTGAATTTGAAAATACCGAATTTATTAAAAAATTGGCATTAAGCCTTGTTGAAAGAGAAAAGTAAAACAAAAACTATTGAAATGAGATGTGTTTATGTCTGTTCTTGACGGCGTGAATTCGCCTAAAGATATTAAAAAAATGAATACAGACCAACTTAATGAGCTTTGCAGCGACATAAGGAAGTTATTGATAAGCACCGTTTCACATACAGGTGGTCATCTTGCGTCAAATTTAGGTGTTGTTGAACTTACAGTCGCCTTACATAAGGTTTTTAACAGTCCAACCGACCAAATTGTTTTTGACGTCGGACATCAGTGTTACACTCACAAAATTCTTACAGGCAGAAAAGATAAATTCTCAACTCTGCGTACCGAAAACGGCATTAGCGGTTTTACACGTCCTGACGAAAGTGAACACGATATTTTTTCATCCGGTCACAGTTCAACGTCTATATCTGCTGCCGTTGGATTGGCGCGAGCCAAAAGAATAAAGGGTGAAAAAGGAAAAGTAATAGCAGTCATCGGTGACGGTGCTCTTACCGGCGGATTAGCCTATGAGGCTCTTAACAATTCCGGTAACGACAACAGCAATATGATTGTCATACTTAATGATAACAATATGTCAATCAGCAAAAATGTAGGATCAATGGCAAAAGTTTTTACTACATTCAGAACTTCGCCGAGATACGTTACTTTCAAATCTAAAATACAAAGAGGTTTGGCACGTATTCCTAAAATAGGAGCACAAATAAGCAGAACATTTACTCTTGTTAATGCAAAAATCAGAAAAATGGTTTATCACGAAACATTTTTCGAAGATATGGGATTCAGATATTACGGTCCCATTGACGGTCACGATATTGAGGCTCTTATCGACGTGTTAAATGTTGCAAAAGTTCATAACCATTCTGTTCTTATTCATATAAATACAGTAAAAGGCAGGGGATATAACCCTGCTGAAAAAAATCCCACACAGTTTCACGGTATAGGCAAATTCGACGTCAATACGGGTGAGCCTATCTCAAGCGGAGAAAATTTTTCTTCTACTTTCGGAAAGGCAATGTGTAATTTTGCTAAGAACGACGGCAGAATATGCTGCGTTACGGCAGCTATGGCGGAGGGAACAGGTCTTAATGAATTTTCACGCCTTTACCCGGAAAGATTTTTTGATGTGGGTATAGCAGAACAGCACGCAGTCACTTTTTCCAGCGGTCTTGCAAGAAACGGAATGATTCCTGTATTTGCTGTTTATTCTACTTTTTTACAACGCTCATATGACCAGTTGGTGCATGACGTGTCAATGCAGGGTCTTAAAGTGGTTTTCGGAATTGACAGAGCAGGATTTGTCGGTGAAGACGGTGAAAGCCACCAAGGTATTTATGACACTTCTTTTCTCAACTCTGTAATAGGACTTACAGTATTTGCACCGTCTTATTTTGATGAGTTACAAGCGATGTTTTATGAAGGTATTTATAAGACGGACGGTGCTGTTGCCGTTAGGTATCCCCGCGGCAAAGAGCGTTTTAGGCCAAATAATTACGAGTATAAACACGAGGCTTATTCCGTTTTCGGTAACATTACCGCAAAAACCGTACTTATAACGTACGGAAGGCTGTTCAGTGAGTGTTATCAGGCAATGGAGCAACTTAATGATGTATGTGTTTTCAAGCTGAACAAAATAAAACCCATAGACGATTCAATTTATTCTCTTATGATGAAAGCTGAAAAAATATTTTTTGTTGAAGAGAGTATAAAGAGCGGATCTGTTGGGGAAATCTTCGGATGTGGTCTTTCTGAACACGGTGTCAGCGCAAAATTTTTCCATATTGCAATAAACGACGAATTTGTAAAGCAGGCAAGTGTGGAAAGCCAAATGAAAAAGTACAAACTTGACTGCAACTCAATCATTGAAGAGGTAAAAAATGCCCAAAAATAAAAAAAGACTTGACATTGTTCTGGTTGAAAAAGGTTTTGCTCCCAGCAGGGAAAAAGCAAAGGCAATAATAATGTCCGGAATCGTATATGTTAATAATCAAAAATCTGATAAAGCAGGAAAAGAAGTCGGCGATGACGATACTGTTGAAGTACGAGGCAGTACGTTAAAGTATGTCAGCAGAGGAGGGCTTAAGCTTGAAAAAGCTATGGAGTGTTTTCCTATAAACCTTGACGGTTGTGTTTGTATGGATGTAGGCGCCTCGACTGGCGGTTTTACCGACTGTATGCTGATGAACGGCGCAATCAAAGTATACTCCATAGACGTTGGTTACGGTCAGCTTGCTTGGAAACTGAGAACTGACGAAAGAGTTGTTAATCTTGAAAGAACAAATTTCAGATACGTTACTGAAGAGCAAGTACCTGAAAAAATTGATTTTTCATCTGTTGACGTATCTTTTATTTCACTTAAACATATTTTACCTAATTTAAACACACTTTTAAAAGCTGACGGACAAGCTGTTTGCCTTATCAAACCGCAGTTTGAAGCGGGACGTGAAAAAGTGGGTAAAAAAGGTGTAGTCAGCGATTTAGACACTCATATTGAGGTTTGCAACAATGTAATTAATATAGCCTTGGAAAACGGGTTCAGTGTATTGGGACTTGAATTTTCCCCTGTAAAAGGACCTGAAGGCAACATTGAGTATCTTATATATCTGCAAAAGAGCAATGCACCTGTTTTGAGTGAAAATGTTAATGCAGATGCTCTTGTTAATCAATCACACGAGGAATTATTATGATTATATCTGTTTTTCCAAATTTGAATAACTTCGGCGTTAAAGAAATTGCGCAGGACGTGTTTTCTGTGCTGAATAAACTGAACGCAAAAGTTTATGTTGATGAAAAGCTGAAAGACTGTTTTGCTGACAGCAACGTAGAATTTGACAGCGCTGACAAACTTATTGACTTGTGCGATGTGGCAATAGCAATAGGCGGTGACGGTACAACACTTAACATTGCAAAAAAAACAGCGCAAAAAAATAAGGCAATTCTGGGTATCAACGCGGGCAGGCTTGGCTTTATGAGCGGTCTTGAAAAAGATGAGCTTGAACTGTTGGAAAATATGGTAAGAGGTAAATATGAAATTGACAAAAGACTTATGCTTGAAGCGCACGTAGTTGATGATAAAGGAAATCTTGTTTCAAGTCATCAATGTCTTAATGATGCAGTTATTTCAAGAGGCAATTTTGCCAGACTTGTTGATGTTGAACTTTACTGTAACGGCAGGGAAGTAAGAAAAATGCGAGCTGACGGTGTAATTATATCTACCCCAACAGGTTCAACAGCTTATTCTATGGCAGCCGGAGGTCCTGTTGTCAGTCCAGAAGCTTCTTGCATTTTGGCAACGCCCATTTGTCCCCATTCTCTTATGGACCGCAGTATTATTTTTTCTATTGACGCCCACCTAATCATTAAAGCGGGTAATGATAAAAGTGAATGTCCCGTGCTTAATATAGACGGTCAGGAAATGATTGAGCTTAAAAACGGTTATTCAGTACATATAAAAACGTCAGATATTAAAACACGGCTTATTAAACTCAAACCTGAAAATTTTTATGAAATACTTAATAAGAAATTAATTGAAAGGAGAGCCTGATGAAAAAGAGAAGACATGCAAAAATCCTTGAACTTATAAACGGAAAGGAAATTGAAACACAGGAAGAACTTCAAAATATGTTGTATAAATGCGGTTTTGAAGTAACGCAGGCGACGATTTCACGAGATATTAAGGAGTTAAGGCTGGTTAAAGAGCTATCCGACAGAGGAAGGTATATTTATTCAACAGGCAAAAAAGCTTCTACTGATGCTGTTCGCAGAACAGGCGGTATTTTTGCTGAATCAATAATCAGAGTTGAACATGCACTTAATATTGTATGTATTAAATGTTTTTCAGGTATGGCTGTTGCCGTATGCACCGCTATTGATTCAATGGAATGGACAGGGGTTGTAGGTACTATTTCCGGCGATGACACGATTTTTGTTTTGTGCAAGACAGAGGACTTTGCTAAAATTTTCACTATGAATATGGAGAAGATTTTAAATGTTAAAAACTCTTGATATAGAAAATATTGCAGTTATTGAAAGGACAAGCGTCGATTTTACTGATGGGTTAAATGTTCTCACAGGTGAGACCGGCGCAGGTAAATCTATTGTAATTGACTCAATAAATGCAATATTGGGAGAAAGAACATCAAAAGAATTAGTGAGACACGGTGCGGAAAATGCCTATGTAAGCGCTCTTTTTACAGATATTTCTGAGAATGTAAAAGAAAAGCTTATTGATATGGGTTTTGACTGCGAGGAGGATAATTCCCTTCTTCTTGCCAGAAAAATAAGTGCTTTAGGGAAATCTAACTGTAAAATTAACGGCAAAAACGCTACAGTTTCAATGCTTAAAGAGTTAGGCGATGTACTTATAAATATTCACGGTCAGCACGACAGTCAAGCTCTTCTGAATCCGGATTTTCAATATAAATACATAGATATGCTTTTTGAAAATAAAAGCGTTTTAGATGATTATAAAGCTTCTTTCAGAGAACTTATTTCAGTTAGAAGGCAGCTTAAAGCCCTTACAGAATCAGAGTTTGACAAAGAAAAAGAGCTTGAACTTCTCGACTATCAAATTAAAGAGCTTGAAGATGCCGATATTCAGATCGGTGAAAAAGATAAGCTTAATAAAAGAAAAGCTTTGATTCTTAAAAGCGAGGGCATTTCAAATGCCTTAAACGGTGTTTTATCTGCACTAAACGGTGATGATGAAACTGCAGGAATATGCAGCGCCGTTGACAACAGTTTCAATTTATTGACAGTTTTTGATGAGACGAAAGAAATATCAGAAATTTTCACTGACATAAGTGACAGTCTGGAACAAATCAAGGACAGGATTGAAGCGCTTTTTGCAGAAATTGATTATGATCCTTCAGAACTTGAACAAATTGAGGAAAGACTTGACCTGTTATATCGTTTTTCACTTAAATACGGCACTACAGAAGAGGAAATGATTAAGTTTCTTGATGACGCAAAGGATAAAAGAAACAAAATCATTTACAGTGACAAGGAACTTGAACGTCTTAACTCAGAATATGACAGTCTGCTTGAAAAAACGGTTTTACTTGCTGACAAATTATCAGATTGCAGAAAAATAACAGCTAAGAAATTTGAAAATAGTGTTAAAAATGAACTTGAATTTCTTGATATGCCGAAACTGCAATTTGTTGTTCAGTTTGATAAAGGAAACCTGACCTCAAACGGTTACGATAAAATTGAATTTTTAATTTCTACTAATCCGGGTGAACCCCCTAAACCACTTTCAAAAATTGCGTCAGGGGGCGAGCTTTCAAGAATTATGCTTGCTATAAAAAATATCATTTCACGTCACGATACGGTGGCAACGCTTATTTTTGACGAAATTGACACAGGGGTAAGCGGTCGAGCAAGTCAAAAAATCGGATTAAAGCTAAAATCAGTATCGCAAAATACGCAGGTAATATGCGTTACCCATTCCGCACAGATTGCGTCAAATGCAAAATCGCATTTCCTTATTAAAAAAAGCTTTGATAATGACAGAACATATACAAATGTTACACCTCTTGATTTTGAGGGCAGAAAAAGAGAGCTTGCAAGGATTATGGGTGGACTTGAAATTACTGATACTTTGCTTAAAAGTGCAGAGGAACTGCTAAAAAATAATTGATTTTATAAATCTTTTAGTGTAAACTGTTATTTAACAAATTTGGAGGATATAAAAATGGGAGTTTATGAAGAATTACAGGAACGTGGACTCATTGCCCAGGTTACTGATGAAGAACAGGTTAGGGAACTTGTAAATTCAGGAAAAGCTGTTTTTTACATTGGTTTTGACCCTACTGCCGACAGTCTTCACGTTGGTCATTTTATGGCTCTTTGCCTTATGAAAAGACTTCAAATGGCAGGAAATAAACCTATTGCCCTTATCGGCGGCGGCACAGGAATGATAGGCGATCCCAGCGGCAAAAGCGATATGAGAAAAATGCTTACCGTTGAGACAATTCAGCATAACTGCGAGTGCTTTAAAAAGCAAATGTCTAAATTCATCGATTTCGGCGAAGATAAGGCTATTATGGTTAACAATGCTGACTGGCTTCTTGACCTTAATTATGTTAATCTTTTAAGAGAAGTCGGTGCCTGCTTCAGTGTAAACAGAATGCTTACATTTGAGTGCTATAAGCAGAGAATGGAGAGGGGACTTTCTTTTCTTGAATTTAACTATATGATTATGCAGAGCTACGATTTTTACACTTTGTATAAAAAATATGGCTGTAATCTTCAGTTCGGCGGCGACGACCAGTGGTCAAATATGATTGGCGGTATGGAACTTATAAGAAGAAAATTATCCGGCGACGCTAATGCTATGACAATTACTCTGCTTACCAATTCTGAAGGTAAAAAAATGGGCAAAACAGAAAAAGGTGCTGTTTGGCTTGATGCTGAAAAGACTTCTCCTTACGAGTTTTATCAGTATTGGAGAAATGTGGGCGACGACGATGTTATCAAATGTTTGAAACTTCTCACATTTATCCCGATGAGCGAAATCAGAGAGTATGAAAAACTTGAGGGAGCAGAGCTTAACAGAGTTAAAGAAATTCTCGCTTTTGAGCTTACAAAAATGATCCACGGTGAAGAAGAGGCACAAAAAGCCGAAACAGCTGCCAAGGCTCTTTTCGGCGGCGGAGCTGATAATTCCAATATGCCTACAACAGTTTTGTCCGACGATGATTTTACTGACGGTAATATCACTGTTCTTGATATGATGATAAAGGCAAATCTCATCAAATCAAAAGGAGAGGGCAGAAGACTGATTGACCAAGGCGGTGTAAGTATTAACGACAAAAAAGTTGATTCTGCACTTTCTACTTTAAGTACTGATGATTTTAAAGAAGATGTAATTCTTAAAAAAGGTAAAAAAGTATTTCATAAGTTCACAAAATAATTTTAAATCCCTGATGAAAATCAGGGATTTCTTTTTATATTTATTGATTAATTACAATATATGTGATAAACTAATTCTAAATGCGAATAGTGGTGATACTATGAATGAAATTGAGAAGAAAATTGAAGAATTAAGAAAGACTTTACGCTATCATTCCGACAGATATTATAACGATGATGCTCCGGAAATAGAAGACTATGAGTACGATATGATGATGCGTGAACTCAAGTCACTTGAAGAGCAATATCCTCAATATGACAGTATAGATTCACCAACAAAAAAAGTTGGCGGCAGGGCAGATAATACTTTTGAAAGCGTACCTCATACTGTCAGAATGGAAAGCTTGCAGGACGCATTTAGCGAAGATGAGCTTTATGATTTTGAAAAAAGAGTTAGGGATACTGTAAATAACCCTGAATACGTGGTCGAGCCTAAAATCGATGGCCTTTCAGTCAGTCTTGAATACAGAGACGGCTTATTTGTCAGAGGTTCTACAAGAGGAGACGGCGACGTTGGTGAAGACGTCAGCGCTAATTTGCGCGTGATAAGGAATATTCCGTTAAAATTAAACGAAAATATTCCTTACATCGAGGTCAGAGGCGAAGTCTATATGCCTAAAAAGAGTTTTGAAAGAGTAGTTGACAGACAGCTTCTCAATGATGAAAAACCCTTTAAAAACCCGCGCAACGCAGCCGCCGGATCTTTGCGCCAAAAGGACAGTGTGGTTACCGCTTCAAGAGGTCTTGATATTTTTGTCTTTAACATTCAGCAGATTGAAGGAAAAGAGCTTACCTCCCATAAACAGTCACTTGATTATCTCAAGCATCTGGGTTTTAATACTATTGACAGTTACAAAAAAGTAACTAACATTAAGGATGCTATCGAAGAGATAAAAAGAATCGGTGAAAACAGAGGAAACCTTGAATATGATATTGACGGCGCTGTAATTAAAGTGGATAGTTTTAGCCAAAGAGATGTTCTTGGCTCAACAGCTAAATATCCTAAATGGGCTGTGGCGTTTAAGTATCCCCCTGAAGAAAAACAGACAAAGCTTGTTGATATAGAAATCGCAGTAGGCAGAACAGGTGTACTTACTCCCACTGCAATTCTTGAAAGCGTTCATCTTGCAGGAACAACCGTAAGCCGTGCAACTCTGCATAATCAGGATTTTATTAATGAAAAAGGCATTGGTATCGGCGATATTGTAACAGTACGAAAAGCAGGGGATATTATACCTGAGGTGTTATGCGTCAACGAGCATAACGCAAGCGAGATTTTCAAATATCCTGAAATCTGTCCTTCCTGTCACGAAAAGGTGATAAGAGAAGACGGAGAAGCGGCGATAAGATGTATTAATCCGGAATGCCCTGCACAGTTACTGCGAAACCTTATTCATTTCTGCTCAAGAGACGCTATGGATATTGAGGGTCTGGGTCCTGCTATTATTGAAAATTTTGTTGATAACGGCATTATAAAAAACACTATTGACATTTACTGCCTCGATTATGACAAAATACTTTCTTTGGAAGGTTTTAAAGAAACAAGCGTAAATAACATTAAAGCTTCTGTTGAAAAATCAAAACAAAATGATTTGTCAAAACTGATATTTGCGCTTGGTATACGCCATATAGGAGCAAAAGCCGGTAAGCTTTTAAGTGATCACTTTAAGGATATTGACTCAATTGTAAACGCTTCAAAGGAAGAAATACTTGAAATTGACGGGTTCGGTGAAATAATGGCAGAAAGCGTTGTCAGCTACTTTTCTTCTAATTCCGCTCGAGAATTAGTGGACGCCCTGAAAAAATACGGCGTTAATACAAAGTCCACAAATGTTGTTGAAGATGAAAGATTTAAGGGTATGACATTTGTTTTAACAGGCACTCTTCCTACACTTAAAAGAGCTGAAGCAAGTAAGATTATTGAAAGTTTCGGCGGTAAAACGTCATCATCTGTATCTAAAAAGACAACTTATGTTCTTGCAGGTGAAGATGCAGGCTCTAAACTTGACAAAGCAAACAGCTTAGGAATTAAAGTAATTGATGAAAATGAATTTATGGGTATGATAAAATGAATGAGATTAGAGTAAAACAAAAAAGACTTTACAAGCTAATGAAAACATTAACTGTTTTCGGCGCAATTTTTCTTGTGATTTATATAGGCGTTAGCCCTATGATTGCCGAAATTAATCAGACTTTATCAACAGTTCTCTACTATGTGTGCAATGTATTAGTGGTAGCTGTTCTTGTTGTACTGTTTGTTTATTACTCAAAATACGGCAAGGTGGAAAGTTTTCTTAATAACGCTGAAAATGAAATAAATGACGCAGGATATTATCTTACAAGCAGAGAAGAAAAGAATGTGGACAGCTACTGCAAGGTAGTTATGGATGATTTACAAAAATGCGGGTTCTACATTGATAAATCTCTGGAAATAAGCGACCTTGATTTTTACGGCAGAGCAATGAAAAGAAAAGAATTCTTTTACGTTGCTGATGTTATTAACGCAGACAGAAACGACGTTCTTGCATATCTTGAAAGCGTTATTTATGATTTGACAATGAACAATGTTAAAAGAAAAGGCGACGGCGTGCTTTGCATTGTTACAGACAAAGCGGCGGATGACGCAGTTGCCCTCTCTAAAATGATTACTCCGCTTGGAAAAAAAGAAAAGCTTAAAATTGCTATTGCCATTGCGGAAACAGATACAGGCAGAGTATATTTTCTGGGAAATGACAAAACAAAAGCACAGCAGCTTATTGCCAACTTTGTAATGAACTGTGATCTTCCAATTAAAGATAAGTACATAGGCAAAGAAAAACTGCCGTTTCAAGAAGAAATTAAAGATAAGATGAAGGATTTTAATTTAAAAGATTTCAGAAACGGTAACTTTTATATTCACTGATTAGGAGCAATACTATGACAGAAGCAGCAAAAAAATATTTTGACAACCTAAAAGGAAAGAAAGTTGCATTTGTAGGTATGGGCGTTGCCAACGTTCCCTGTGCTGAATTTATGGCAAGGCACGGAATCGACGTGTATGCCTGTGATAAAAGGGATAAAGAATACATCGGCGCCGAGATTTGCGATAAACTTGAAAAATTAGGTGTAAATTTCTCGTTAGGGGAAAATTATCTTGACATTCTCCCTGATATGGACCTTGTTTTCAGGTCCCACGGTATTCTGCCTTTTCAGAATAAATGGATAGGGGAATGTATTGAAAGAGGTCAGAAGGTAACAACTGAAATGGAGGTTTTCTTTAACCTTTGCCCCTCAAAAATTATTGCTGTAACAGGCTCTAACGGAAAAACTACAACTACAACAATTATTGCTAAAATGCTGGAACTCCAAGGTAAAAAAGTATACCTCGGCGGTAATATCGGTAAGGCGCTTATGCCTGAACTCGAAACCATTACCGATAATGATATCGCCGTTGTAGAGCTTTCATCATTTCAGCTCTTGACAATGGGAAACATGGTCAATAAGCCCGACATTGCTGTCGTGACGAATATCGAATGTACTCATCAGGATCATCACGTTAATCTGGACGAATATGTGGATGCAAAAAGGAATATTTTAATTTATCAAAGTGCAGCATCAAAAACTGTTCTTAACGCTGACTGCGATTACTCAATCGGCAACAGAGTTTACCACGATATGAGATATGACGTAAGAGGCACTCTCTATGAGTTCTCAATAAAACACAGCGTTCAAAACGGAACTTATATGAAAGATAACGGCGATATAGTTTACTGTGAAAACGGCGCTGAAACGTACATTATGAATAAAAATGACATAATCATTCCGGGTAATCATAATATTGAGAATTACTGCACTGCTATTACCGCTGTTTGGGGACTCGTTGAAATTGAAAATATGGTGAAAATTGCAAGAACCTTCGGCGGAGTTGAACATAGAATTGAATTTGTCCGCGAGTTTAACGGCGTTAAGTATTACAATGACTCAATTGCAACATCTCCTTCGAGAGTAATAAGTGGTTTGAGAGCATTCGGAAGAAAAATAATCGTTATTATGGGCGGTTCAGACAAAGGCAATGATATGAGCGAAATGGTTGACGATATACTCAAATATGTCAAAGTGCTTGTATTAAACGGCGCTACTGCCGATAAAATTTATAACACCATAATTAAAAACAAGAATTTTGCTGAATCAGAATTAAAGATAATCAAGACAGACACTCTTGAAAATGCTCTTAATATAGCAAAAGAAACAGCTCAAAACGGGGATATTGTATCTCTTTGTCCCGCTTGTCCTGCGTTTGATCAGTTTAAAACGTTTGAATACAGAGGCAGAAAATTTAAAGAATTAGTAAACGGATTTGATAAATAATGAAAAATACATCAGAACTTTTAAAGGATTTAACCCAGATAACCTGCGTTTCAGGATATGAAAAAAATATACACAACTATCTGATAAATGTGCTTAAAGATTACGGTGAAGTTACCACAGATGCCATGAATAATATTTTCTGCACATTTGGCAGCGGCGTACATTTTCTGCTGGACGCTCATATTGACCAAATTGGTTTTATAGTAACAGAAATTACTGACGACGGTTTTATAAAGTTTGACAAAATCGGCGGAATAGACGCAAAATTTTTGCCTGCTTTTGAGGTAACAGTTTGGGGAAAAAAGAAAATCAGCGGCGTGATATCTACTCTTCCGCCTCATCTTCAGTCCTCGGATGATGAAAAGAAAGCACCGAAAATCAGAGATCTTGCTATTGATACAGGGTACTCAAAGGCAGAACTTGATGAGATTATCAGCGTAGGCGATACCGTTACTTTTAAAAACAATTTTACACAACTGCTTAACAATCAGGTATCTGCAAATTCTCTTGATGACAGGTCAGGTGTTGCAGCTATACTTCTTTGTCTTGACAGACTGAAAAAACTTCCCAGTAAAATAACCGTGTTATTTTCATCACAGGAAGAAGTTGGTACAAGAGGTGCAAAAATAGGACCGTATTTAAAAAAAGTTGATGAGTCAATCTGTGTTGATGTATCATTTGCATATACTCCGGGGTGTAACAAAATTGAGTGCGGCGAAATCTCCAAAGGTGCTATGATAGGATTTTCTCCCATACTCAACAGAGATATATCTAACAAGCTTGCAAGTGTTGCAAAAGACAATAACATCCCGTATCAGCGTGAAATTATGTCAGGAAGAACGGGAACAAATGCAGATGTAATTTCTATTAGCGAATCGGGCGTGAAAACTGCACTTATATCAATTCCCGAAAAATATATGCACCAAAGAGTCGAGGTAGTTGACACGGCTGATGTTGAGGCAGTTTCAAACCTTATTTGTGCTTATATCAAAGAAAGGAGCAGTTTAAACAATGCTTGAGAAGCTTTGTAATTTAAATTCTACTTCCGGCGATGAAAAAGCGGTGAGAGAATTTATCATAAATGAAATCAAAAAGGACTGTGAAATTACCGTTGACAATTTAGGCTCAATAATTGCTTTTAAAAAAGGTAAGAAAACACCGTCAAAAAAAGTTATGCTTTGCGCTCATATGGATGAGGTTGGCTTTATTGTTACCGATATTTCGGATGAGGGTTATCTGTCCTTTGATGCCGTAGGCGGTATTAACCCAAATGTGGTAGCCGGACGAGTTGTAGAAATAAATGGAATTAGCGGTGTTATAGGTCTAAAACCTGTTCATCTGCAGTCTGATGATGAAAAATCAAAAAATGTGAGCTTTAAAGACCTAAAGATAGATATAGGCGCCAAAGATAAAGCAGATGCGGAAAAATACGTAAATTTAGGCGATTACGCATATTTTAAAAATGATTTTGAAGAATTCGGAAACGGATTTATAAAATCAAAGGCTCTTGACGACAGAATAGGTTGTATGCTTTTAATTGATTTAATAAAAAACTTTCAGTTTGAATACGACACTTATTTTGCATTTAATGTGCAGGAGGAAGTCGGACTGCGGGGTGCTTCCTGTACTGCCTTTACTGTAAAACCCGATACTGCTGTTGTGATTGAAGCTACTACTGCTGCTGATTTATGCGCAGTAACAGGCGGGGATAGGGTTTGTATTTTAGGCAACGGTCCTGTTGTATCCTTTATGGACGGAAGAACCGTATATGACAGGGATTTGTATTCGTTGGCTATGAAAACTGCTCGTGAGAATAAAATTAATTGTCAGACCAAAACTGCAATTGCCGGCGGAAACGATGCAGGAGCAATACAGACAAGCGCATCTGGAACTAAAGTTCTCGCTGTTTCTCTGCCGTGCAGGTATATTCATTCAGGAGCAAGCGTAGTTAAGAAAAGTGACATTA
>CALWVQ010000009.1 GCA_944385025.1 uncultured Eubacterium sp. | reverse complement strand
AAAAATATGGTGTTAATAGAAGCAGGATTAAGAACTTATTATGTTCCACTTGAAAAGTCAGATGAATTTATTGCAGAGGTCAACAAGCGTATTTCTGAAAGCAAAGATAAAACAGATAAGTAACTTACACAATTTGTTACAGAATTATTCTATACTAAAAAAATAATTGACTGCTTAATCAAGTTGTTATAAACTTTCAGTAATCGGAGGTAGTAATATGAAAATAATGAGTAATTACTTATTTTGTTACTTTACGGGAAACCGACCTGAAGAGGAATCAGTTCATTTTGCAGTGTCAAAAGACGGTTATAATTTTGAAGCACTTAATGAAAACAAGCCAGTAATCCATCAGACTAAGGGCAAAAAATCATCACGCGACCCATTTATTTTCAGGGACAATGATAATGTTTTTCATATCATTGCCACAGATATGAGGTGTCACGACGGCTGGAACAGCAACAATTCAATGGTTATGTGGGACAGCAAAGACTTGATAAACTGGGAAAATGAAAGAATTTTTGATTTTTCACAGTTTGAAAACACAAAAAATGCTGACAGAGTGTGGGCGCCCCAAGTAATTTATGATGATGACAAAAAAGAATATATGATTTACTGGAGCCATAGCAACAAAGACGATGAACTGCCTACAATCTTATGGTACATATACACAAAAGATTTTAAATCATTTACAACAAAGCCGAAAGTACTGTTTAAACCAAAAGGAAATCTTGCCGGAATTGACGGCGATATTGTAAAAAAAGACAACAAATACTATCTTTACTATGCAGACGAGAAAAAAGACGGAATTTGCTGTGCCGTTTCCCACAAGGCGTCAGGTCCTTATGAAGAATTTGAAAATAACAAGGTAAGCGTTGCAAATACAAAAGTTGAGGGCAACTGCATTTACAAAATTTCAGGCACGCAAAAGTATGTTATGATTATGGACAAATTTGTTGAAGGCGGTTACTTTATGCAGGAAACAGAAGATATGTTTAATTTTAAGAAAGTGGACGACAACAGATTTAAAATCAATCATCTTCACCCCCGCCACGGTTCTGTTTTGCATATAACTGAAGAAGAATATTGCAAACTAAAAAAGCATTTTAATAATTGATATTGAATTATCCCTTTTTGTGTGCTACAATCTTGTGGCAATGCACAGAGAGGGGTATTTTTATGGAGAGAGAAAAACTCAAATCCCGTTTGGGATTTATTCTGCTGTCCGCAGGCTGTGCCATCGGAATAGGCAATGTATGGAAATTTCCTTATATAGCCGGACAGGGCGGCGGAGGTACGTTTGTACTTTTTTATCTAATATTTTTAGTCATTTTAGGTCTGCCTATTATGAGTATGGAATTTGCAGTGGGCAGAGCATCGCAGAAAAGTCCTGTAAAAGCATATCAGGCGCTTGAAAAGCCAAAGAGCAAATGGCACATTCACGGCTACTTTACTCTTATAGGCTGTTATCTTTTGATGATGTTTTACACAAACGTTTCAGGCTGGATGCTTCACTACTTTTATTTGACTGCGTCAGGCAAATTTGAAGGTGCAACTACTCAATCGGTAGAGACAACTTTCAACGAAATGCTTGCTCAACCGAAAACTATGATGTTTTGGGTAATAGTTGTTGTAGCTTTCGGAATTATCGTATGCGCTAAAGGACTGCAAAGCGGTCTTGAAAAAGTTACGAAAGTAATGATGGTGGCACTGCTGCTCATTATGGTCATACTGGCGATTAACAGCTTCACTATGGACGGTGCAAAAGAAGGTCTTTCCTATTTCCTTCTTCCTGATTTCGAAAGAATGAAAAGCGTAGGAATTGCTACCACCTTGGTAAGTGCCATGAACCAAGCGTTCTTCACATTAAGCCTCGGTATCGGCGCTATGGCTATTTTCGGTAGCTACATTGACAAGAAACACACCCTGTTAGGCGAATCTGCAAGAGTTGTTGTACTTGATACATTTGTAGCAATTTCAGCAGGACTTATTATTTTCCCCGCCTGCTTTACATACAATGTTGACCAAACATCAGGACCAAAGCTTATATTTGTTACTCTGCCTAACATATTTGCAAATATGCCTATGGGAAGAGTTTGGGGAAGTATTTTCTTCCTGTTTATGTCATTTGCAGCACTTTCAACTATTTTCGCTGTATTTGAAAACATTATTTGCTGTGTAATGGAGCTTACAGGATTGAGCAGAATAAAATCATCCATTCTTAATTTTGTGCTTATTACCCTGCTTTCAGTTCCCTGCGTTTTAGGCTTTAACCTTTGGGCTTGGGACGGTTTCAGCATATTCGGCGGAACAATAATGGACCTTGAAGACTTTTTGGTATCTAACATCTTTCTTCCTTTGGGAAGCCTTGTTTACCTGCTGTTTTGCGTCACAAAAAAAGGCTGGGGCTGGAAAAATTATATGGCTGAGGCAAACACCGGCAAGGGACTTAAGGTTAAAAACTGGATGAGAATTTATCTTACCTATATCCTGCCGTTTATAGTAATATTTATTTTTGCATTTGGTATTTACGATAAATTTAAAACATTGTTCTAACAGACTGTAAACAAAAAGCCACTGCGGCAATGCCGCAGTGGCTTT